>DASQPJ010000135.1:0-8368 GCA_035644015.1 Sporichthyaceae bacterium | reverse complement strand
TCGGGAAACCCAGCCAGGCCAACCAGATTCCCGGCGCATGCAGGGTCAGCAGCGAGGTGGTGGCTCCGGTCCCGGTCACCAATTCGGCGCGGGCCCGTTCGGCGCGGGCCCGCTGGTCGACCTCCATCGCCACCGCCAGGTGGGTGTCGCGCAGGCGGTAGCCCAACGTGTTCTCCACGTCCTCGCCACCCGTGGTGAGCCGGCCGTCCAGGATGTCGGCGACCACGGCCCGACGGCGGTCCTCCTGATTGCGCAGGATCTCCGCGCGGGTGGCGTCGTAGTGGGTCACCACCGCGCCGAGGATGTGGATGATGAATTCGAACAGCAGGTGGGTGGGCGGTCCGAGCAGCTCGTCCAGCCGGCCCTCGGCCCCGGCCTCTTCGCGGGCCTGGGCGAACCACAGCCGCCAGAAGGACTGCACGCCGACCCAGTAGCCGTTCTCCAGCTCGCTGACCGGGATGCCCAGTTCGGCGGTCAGGTCGGCAAAGCCGAACGCGCCGCGGGGGTCGGCCGCGGCGATGGTCAGGTCTCCGGCGAACAGCGCGACGATGGCCCGCACGTTGTCCCGCACGGAGATGCGCAACGCCTCGCGGAAGTCCTGATTGCGATCGGGCCAGACGCGCTCGGCGATGTCCACGTAGATGATCTCCGCCATGGCGTCCGGATCGGTGCGGGCGGCCAGGGACCGCATCGCGTCGGCCTTCATGCCCTCGGGCGGAGGGAGTTCCACGCACGAATCCTAGGTGGGCCGGTTCTCGTCCCCGGCGCAGCCGGGACTCGGGCCGGTCAGGCCGGTGAGCAGGCCGCGCGCAGTGCCGCGCCCAGCTCGTCGCCGACCGGGTGTTGCTCGGCCCACGCCGCGAACCGACGCAGGTCGGTCAGGCTCGCCTCGGACACGCCCAGCGGTAGGCGTGCGGCGTAGACCCGACCGGTCGCGCCGTCCACCGACAACCAGGTGCCCTCGTCGTACTTGACGCCGCCGACGACGAACACCCCCGCCTCGGGGGAGACCTCCAGGGCGGCGGCGCCGCACACGCAGGGCTTGTCCAGCGAGCGGGAGACCACCGCGGCGTGCGAGGTGGCCCCGCCACGGGCGGTCACCACGGCCTTGGCGGCCAGCATGCCGGGCAGGTCCTGCGGGCTGGTGGTGGGTCGGACCAGGATGACCTCGTCGCCGGCGGCGACCCGGGCCGCGGCCCGGTCCGAGTCCAGCACGGCCACCCCGACCGCGTGGCCCGGTGAGGCGCCGATGCCGGTGAGCAGCACGCCCGCCGCCTCGGCGGCGGCCAGGCCGTCCGGGGTGAACACCGGGGCGAGCAAGGTAGCCACCTGGTCCGCGGTCAACCGGCGCAGCGCGGTTTCCGGGTCGATCAGGCCCTCGTCGACCAGGTCGAGCGCGGTGCGCACGGCGGCCGCTGCGGTGCGCTTGGCCGAGCGAACCTGGAGCAGGTACAGCGTGCCGTCCTCGACGGTGAACTCGATGTCCAGGGCGTCGGCGTACTCCTGCTCCAGGGCGCGCCCGAGTGCCTCGAGTTCGGCCATGGTGGCGACCCACTCCGGCATGGGCTCGGTGAGGTTCACCGGGGTGGCGGTGCCCGCCACCACCTCCTCGCCCTGCCCGCCGGCGAGGAACTCTCCGAACAGTCGGTTCACCCCGGTCTTGGGGTCGCGGGTGAAGGCCACCCCGCTGCCGGAGCGGCCGGGCAGGTTGCCGAACACCATGGCCTGCACCACCACCGCGGTGCCCAGGTCGTCGTCGATGTCGTGGTGTTTGCGGTACGCCTTCGCGCGGCGGGAGTCCCAGGAGGCGAACACCGCCCGCATGGCGGCGATCAGCTGCTCGTGCGGGTCGGTGCTGACCGTCGCGCCCTCCGCCCGCAGGGCCGTCACGATGGCGTCCTCCAGGGCGGCCGCCGTTTCGGCGGTGAGCTCGCGCGCGGCCGCCGCGCGCGGCACGTCGACCTGCTCGGCCAGGTAGTCACCGTCGGCGTCGAGCACGATCTCCGCGAACAGCTTCCAGAACCGGACCCAGGTGTCCACCGCGAAGGCGGTGTCCCCGGTGGCCGCGGCCAGCCGCCGCACCGAGTCGCGGTCCAGGCCCAGGTTCAGGACGGTGTCCATCATGCCGGGCATGGAGACCTTGGCCCCGGACCGGACGGAGACCAGCAGTGGTAGGCCCTCGCCACCGGCGAAAGCCTTACCGGTGCGGGATTCCAGTCGGGTGACGGCCGCGCGGACGGAGTCGGTGAGCCCGTCCGGCAGGCTGCCCGCGGACTCCCGGTAGACCCGGCAGGCCACGGTGTCGACAACGAAGGCCGGGGGGACGGGCATCCCCAGGCGGTGCATGCGGCCCAGGCCCGCGCCCTTGCCACCGAGCAGGGTGGAGTCGGACGGGTCGAGGTCGGCGAGGTCGTGTACGTGCATCTGGGTCATCTCGAGGCCCTTAGGACGTGCGCTTACGCAGTTCGCGCGGCGCGGTGAGCGTGGGCAGCTCGCACAGGTCCATGGCCTCGCCGTGGCCAACCTGTCCGTGCTCGTCCGTGAACTTCACGAACGAGGTAAAGCCAACCATGTTCATCCAGAAAAGCCACGGGTACCCACCGATGGCCTCGCCGTCCAGGCGGTGCACGACGCCGCGGGTGTCGGTGAGCTCGGCGACGATGTGGTCGGGCATCCGGTGCGCGTCGCGCTTGGTGCTGCCGAACCCGTGGTGCAGGCCGTAGACCTGGCCGTGATCGAGCACGTAGCCGTGCGCCAGCTCGTACGTATTGCCACCGGTGGCCGCGTCAAAGCTGAAGATGGCATGGATCGCGTAGTCCTCGGAGAAGTGCGCGTGCAGCCAGCTCATCTCCGGCACACCGCGCTCCGGGCGGGGGCCCCAGCTGTGGTCCATGGTGGCCACGCAGTTGATGTCGATGTCGTGGCCACGGATGCTCACCGTGCCGACCACCGTGCCGGTCTGGTCGAAGTGGCCCTTGTAGGCGGTGCCCCACTGGAAGCCATTTGCTTCCGCGTTTGCCTGCGCGGCGGCGGTGATCGGGTCCTGCTCGGGGTCGTTGATGTCGTAGCCGTCCATCAGCCCGGTGTGAGTGATGTCGATGGTGGTGCCCTCGCCGTCGTCGTACTGCACCCGCCAGACCTTGTTCGGCTCGATGGTGGTGACGGTCAGGCCGTTGTCGAGGGTGTAGTTGAGCAACGAACGGGGCTCCGGGATCGGCAGGTGGGTCCGGTTGTCCACGAAGTCGGCACCCCACGGGGTGGTGGCGCTCTTGGTGTTGAGCACGATCAGCGAGGTGACCACGCCGAGGTTGGGGCGGAAGAGCAGGTAGATGCCGCCGGTCAGGTTGGTCTCGACGTCGAAGAAGCCGAAGTAGTTGGTCTCCGCCCAGGTCGGGGTGTCGGAGCTGGGCTCGTGGAAATCGGCGTCGGCGGCGGTAATCATCTGCGGTCCTCTCGCGGTCGGGGGCTCGGCGTTGAGCCACATGCTGGCTGGCGCGCGAGCCCCGTCCCATGTCGATTGACCGGTCGATCCCGGGGCACACTTATCGCCGAGAGATAGACAGCGTGTCTGTCCGACCGGGTTTGATCGAGATTTCAGCCCGCTGATTGCCTCTGAAGGAGGGTGCGATGAGCCTGGCCAGTCGGATCCTCTCCGCGGTCGACCTGGAAGCCGCCCTGTCCTCGGTCACCCACGAAGCGCTGGCCGCCCTGGAGGCGGACATCGCCGGGGTGTTCCTGCGTGAGGGCGAGCAGATCGTGATGCGCGGCTGCGCGGGCAACCGCAGCCGGGACACCGCGCGGCTGCGGATGGCGCGCAACGAGGGTCTGGCCGGGTTGGTGTTCGCCACCGGGGAGGCCGCGCGGGTCGACTCGTATGTGCGCAGCGATGTCATTTCCCCGCACTTCCACGACCTGGCCCGGGCCGAGGACGTGCAGTCCGCGCTGGGCGCCCCGCTGGTTCTCCAGGGCGAGGTGATCGGGGTGCTGGAGGTGTGGCGCCGGCGGGAGTCGCTGTTCACCTCGGAGGAAACCGATCGATTGATCGCATTGGCCGAGCTCGGTGCGATCGCATTGAACAATGCCCGGTTGTACGACGCGACCGTGGACAGCATGCGTCAGGTGGAACTGGCGCACCGTCAGATGGCCGTTCAGTTGGAACGGGTGGAGCACGCGCTGCGCAACCAGCAGGACCTGGTCGCCTCGATTCTGGACGGCGGTGGGCTGGCGGGCACGCTGCGCGTGGCCGCCACCGGGGCCGCCGCGTCGGCGGTCTACCTGGACCCGGACCTGGAGCCGGTGGCGGTCTATCCACCGACCACCGATGGCACAGCGGTGGCCGCCGCACTGCGCGGGGTGGTCGGGCGTCGCACCCCCGCCGTACCGGTGTGGACCCGCCTGGGGGAGCGCTCGCTGGTGGCCCGGGCGGTCTCGGCGGGATCCGATCACCTGGGTTGGCTGGCATTGGTGGTGGACGTACCCATCGGGGACGAAGAATGCGAACTGGCGGTGACCCAGGCGGGGTTGGTTTGTGCGCTGAACAACCTGG
The DNA here is from genome assembly GCA_035644015.1 of Sporichthyaceae bacterium. GTDB lineage: Bacteria > Actinomycetota > Actinomycetes > Sporichthyales > Sporichthyaceae > DASQPJ01. The sequence goes on along the minus strand of DASQPJ010000135.1, from coordinate 3,822 downwards.
AGGAGCAGGCGGCCGCCCGGGCACGGGCCTCGGCCCGCGAGGAGTTGCTGCTGGGACTGGTCGCGGGCACTCCCGAGAAACGGCGAGCTGCGGCCTCGCGGGCCCGCCACGTCCAGGTGGACCTGCGCGGTGAGCTGCGTGTATTGCACTGCGAGTTGGCCGGTTTGGCGCAGGTGGCCGTGGCCGAGGGTTGGGACACCGGGGCATCGGATGACGTGCGGCGCAAGCTGCTGCACACCGCCCAGACCTCCCTGGGCGCGCGCTGGCTGCTCGGTGCGGTCCGTGGGGACACATTGCTGGTGCTGGTGCGCGCGGGCTCGGTCGGCGCCACTCGCGAACAGCTGGCCCGAGTGGCCCGGGAGTTGGCCGCCGCGGTGCCCGCGCTGCGTCCGGTCTGGGGGGTCAGCGCCGCCCACCACGGCCCGATGGAGTTGTCCGACGCCGCCGAGCAGGCCACCACCGCCGTGGCGGCGTTGCGTCACGTGCCCGATCGCACGGTGTCCTGCTACGAGGACCTGGGGATCCTGCGGCTGATGCTGGCCGACCCGAGCAGTACCGACCTGGCCCGGTTCGTCACCGAGACCGTGGGGCCGGTGCTGGATTACGACCGCAAGCACGGCACCGAGTTGCTGGGCACGCTGCGGGCCTACGTCGACGCGGGCTGCTCACAGCAGGACACGGCGGCCCGGCTGTTCCTGCACGCGAAGACCATCAAGTACCGGCTGGTGCAGGTGGAGAAGCTGACCGGGCTGGACCTGACGGGCCATCACGATCGTTTGCGGGTGGACATTGCGGTGCGCGCAGCGGAGATGTTAGGTACCGCTCAGTTCACCGCGGCGCCGGCCAGGTGACCGACGAAGTAGGTGACGGTCAGTCCGATCGCCCCGCCGACCAGCACTCGTAGCATCGCCCGCCGTGGACGTCCGCCGCCGACCCGGGCTCCCGCCCAGCCGGTCACCGCCAGGGCGATCAACACCACCACGACCGCCGTGGCCACCCGCCAGTGCCGGGCGGGCAGCACGATGGCCAGCAGCGGGATCAGGGCGCCGAGCGTGTACGACACGGCCGAGGCGACCGCCGCCCCGACCGGGTCGACGAGGTCGTCGGGGTTGATGTGCAACTCGACCTCGGCGTGCGCGGCCAGCGCATCCTTGGCGGTGAGTTCCGCGGCGACCAGTTTCGCGGTCGCCGGGCTCAATCCTTTGTCCCGGTAGAGCGCGGCCAGTTCGGCCATCTCCCCGGCCGGGTCATCGCGGAGTTCTTCGCGTTCCTTGGCCAGTTGGTCGCGTTCGGCGTCGCGCTGACTGCTCACCGAAACGTATTCACCCAGCGCCATGGACACCGCGCCGGCCGCCAACCCGGCCACGCCGGCGGTGATCAGCGGGCCGCGTGCGGTGCTCGCCCCGGCCACGCCGATGACCAGGCCCGCCTCGGAGACGATGCCGTCGTTGGCGCCCAACACCGCGGCCCGCAACCGGTTCAGCCGGCCGGCGAGCTTGACGTCGTGGGTCTCGCCCGGGTGGGTGGGTAGCGGCATGTGCCCATGGTGGCAGTCAGCCGGAGATCCAGACCGGCGCCAGGCCGCCGGCCGGCAGCGATCGGGGTGGCACCCCGTCGGGTTCGGGCTCGCCGAGCACGGTGCGCACCGGCACGACACCGGCCCACACGTCGAGGCCGAGGTCCTCGTCATCGTCCTTCGGGCCTCCGGTGCGGACCTTCGCCGTCGCCTCGTCGATGCGCACCGCAACGACCAGGGTGGCCGCCAGCTCGCGCGGGTTCGGAACCCGCGCCTGGGCCGAACGACCGGGCGAGACCCGTTCGACCAGAGCCTCCATCGCGGCGAGTTTCTCGGTGGTGTCGGTGACCGTGCGCGGAATGCCGAACACCACGGCGCACCGGTAGTTCATCGAGTGGTGGAACGCGGAACGGGCCAACACCAGGCCGTCCAGGCAGGTGACCGTCACGCAGATCTGCTGGTTCTCGATACGGCGTAGCCAGCTGCCGGTGGAGCCGTGCAGATAGAGCTGGTCGCCGATCCGGGCGTGCAGGGTGGGCAGCACCGACGGCCCGTCGACTCCGGTGAAGCCGACGTGACAGATCGGGCCGCCGTCGAGCACCTCGAACACGCACGGGACCTCGTCGCGCACCCGCTCGCGCAACCGGTTCGGCCGCGTGCGGGCGGTGGGTTCGAAGCGTGCGGTCACGCCCTGAGGTTAGGGCCGACCGCGGGATTCAGCCGGTGATTTTCCGTCGCATGGCCACACCCGGCACCACCACGCCGTCCGGCATCAGCAGATCCTGCGGCTCCTCCGCGACGAACCCCCACGACCGATACAGGGCCACTCCGGGCATCGTCGCCATCAGGGCCAGCTCGCTGAAGCCCTCGGCCCGGGCCGCGGATTCGCACGCCTGCAGGATCCGGGTGCCCAGCCCCCGTCGAGTCCACTCGCCGCGCACGAACATGGCCCGCACCCGGGCCGGCTCGCGCGCCGGATCGAGCAGCCGGTCCTCGACCCCGGTGAGCTCGGCGCCGTTGAACAACTTGTCCCGCCGGCTCCAGCCACCGCAGGCCGCGAGGCTGCCGTCCGGCGCCTCGATCACGAAGTACGTGCCGTCCTCGATCAGCGCCAGGTCCAGCACCCCGATGTAGCGCAGGCCGCTCGCGGTCTGCGCCAGGTCATAGAACGCGGGGAAGATCGCCTCCACCGAAGCCGTCATCAATGCCTGGACGGCGGCGGCATCGCTTGGCGTCGCCCGGCGCAGGTGGAGCTCCATCGCCGCTAGTTGACCATTGCCGGCGTGCGGATCTACAGCTGCACGCCGCGGGTGAGCGCGCCGTCCACCACGAGGTTGGTCCCGCTGATCCGAGAAGCGCGTGGGCTGGCGAGCATGACCACGGCATAGGCGACCTCGGCCGGAGTTCCCATGCGCCCGGTGGGGTTGGCCGCCATCGCGGTGGCGAACAGGTCGGGCATCCCGGCCTCGATCTGGCCCCAGATCCCGTCCGCCAGGTAGGTGTTGCCGGGGGAAACCGCGTTGGCGCGGATGCCCTTCGCCGCGAGGGTCTGCGCGAGGCCGGCGGTGTAGTGCACGATCGCGGCCTTCATCGTTCCGTAGGGGAACGGGACCATGTCGATCTCGCGGCCGGAGACGCTGGAGATGGCGATCACCGACGCGGCGTCACTCGCCTCCAGGAACGGCATGGCCGCCTCGACGGTGCGGACCGTGTGCATCAGGTCCACCTCGAAGCTCGCCCGCCAACCGGCCTCATCGGTCTGCATGGTGAACGCGCTGACGTTCGGGATGGCGATGTCGATGCCACCGAGGGCCTCGCCGGAGGTCTGAACCCAGGCGCGCAGCGCATCGGTGTCCGCGACATCCACCACGCTGCCGATGACCCGGACCCCGTCGCGGGCCAGGGCCGCCTCGGTCTCCTTCACCGCGGCCTCGTCGCGGGCGCAAAAGGCCACGTGGGCACCCTCATCGAGGAGCGCGGCGACCACCGCCCGCCCGATTCCTCGTGTGCCACCGGTCACAAGGGCCTTGCGGCCCGTCAGCTGAAGGTCCATGGGTGCCCTCCGTGCAGTCGGCACTGCGGCTCGATCCTGGTGGTCGCGCGGGTGGGGCGGCAAGGCCTGGTGGTCCGGAGTGTGTCCGCGGATGAGGGAGAATGGCGTTCTCGCTCACTCAAGCTTCTGGGGGAAACGCTCGTGGCCGTCCGTTCCGATCTGCGCAATGTGGCGATCGTGGCCCACGTGGACCACGGCAAGACCACGCTGGTCGACGCGATGTTGTGGCAGGCCGGCGCCTTCCGGGAGGGCC
>DASQPJ010000134.1:0-3599 GCA_035644015.1 Sporichthyaceae bacterium | reverse complement strand
GATTCGGTTCGAGGCGATCGGGCCATATGAGGCGTGGCCCGATCACCGTTCAATTCAGGGCAACAACCGCCCGATGTTGGAGCCCACCATGGACGCAATGCCGCAGACCCTGATCTTCTCCCCGGCGCCGAGCAGCTACCTGTGGCACGGCTGCGGAGTCACCCGCGCCGGCCACATCCCGGGTGAGCCCTGGGTGGTGGCCGTCGACGAGGACTGCTCGCTGGACCCGGACGGCGCCCGCGAACTGGCGGCCCAGCTGCTGGCTGCGGCCGACCTGGCCGAGGCCCTTCGCCTGGCCACCGACGACGCCCTCTGATCCACCCGATCACTGCCCGGGCGGGTGAGAGGTGTCCGGGATCGCGCACGCCAGCGCGCCCAGCAGCGTCGGCGGGGCTGCCGAGACCGCCGCGACGCCGGCCGGGGCCCAGCTGGGGTCGGTGTCCGTCGCGCCGTCGAGGGTGAGGCAGCTCTGGCCGGACCCGCCCGCCGACATCACCCAGATGCCGTCCTCGTTGCCGCGCCGGTCGCTGGCGAACACGATCGCGGTGCCGTCCGGGGAGAAAGCCGGCGCATGGTCGAAAGCCGGGTCCATGGTCAACCGAATCAGGTAGCTGCCGTCCGCGTTCATCTGCCAAATGTCCGCATTGCCATCGGTGCCGGTGCTGGTGAACGCGATGTGCCGACCGTCCGGCGAATACGCAGGATCGGTGTCGAACGCGGGTGCGGTGGTGAGCCGGGTCAAGTGCGTGCCGTCCACGTCGATCCGCCAGACGTCCGCGTTTTCGCCCTCCTCGTCGTTGCGCACGCTGGTGAATGCCACCCGCCGGCCGTCCGGGGAGAACGCCGGGCGGTAGTCCAGGGCGTAGTCGACGTCCTTGGTCAGCTGACGGCGGTGTCGGCCGTCCGCGTCGGCCAGCCAAACATCGACGCTGCCACCCACCTGCGCCGTGTAGGCGATCAGCCGACCATCCGGGGACCACGTCGGTTCCGTCTCCGCGCCGGTCCCCACCGTGAGCCGGTGCGGGTTGGCGCCGTCGGCATCCATCAACCAGATTTCCGAGTTGCCCTCCCGGCTGCTGGCGAAGGCAATCCTGGTCCCGTCCGGGGACACCGCGGCCTGCTCATCCGCCGCCCCGGAGTCGGTAAGCCGGCGGGGACGAGCACCGTCCGGGTCCATCGCCCACACGTCGTTGCCGCCGGCCCGATCGCTGGTGAACACGATCGGCCCGTTGCGCGGCGCCGGCCCGGCCGTCCCCGCGGGCTGCGCCACCGCGACGAACAACAGGGCGGCTGTTAGCCCGGCGAGGACCATGACGGAAGGGTCGCATACCCCGGCAGGCCTTGACCGTTATGCACGCGCGCAGGCAGCGTGGACCCCACCGAAGGGGAAGGTCGGAATGGGCACGTTGCTGTTGCGGGTGCTGTTGGCCGTGCTCGGCGTCCTGCTGCGGGTGGGCCGTCGACTCTCGCCACGCATGCGGGCCCAGATCACCACGGATCTGGTGATCGAGATCCGGTCCGGCGACGGCGTCGCGCACCATTACGTTTTCTCCGGCAAGGACCGCTCCATCGCCTCCCGTGCGGGCCGGGCGCCGGGGCCGACCGACCTGTCGCTGAGCTTCAAGACCGCCTTGCTCGGGTTCACCACCTTGATCCGCACCGACGCCGTCGGCGCCATCGTGCGACTGGCCCTGGCCGACCGGGTGCGCTATTCCGGCAACGCCGCGTATGCGTTGTGGTTCTGGGGGCTGACCCGGATGGTGCTGCCGCTCGGGCGGCAGCGCCCCGGCCGGGCGCCCCTGCCCGGCGCGCTGCTCGCCCCCGACCCGGCGAGCAAGGTGGCCGGGCGGATCACCCGCGAACCGGTGGCCACCGAACTCGATCCGGCCTGGACGGCCGCGCATTCGGCACGCGCGGAGATGGCCATGCTGCAGGGCGTCAACGGTGTGCAGGTGGCCCCGTGGTGAGCACCTCGATCGCGACGCTGCCGCAACTCGACGAGCGGGCCCGCGGCTGGCTGCGCTTTGTCTGGGAGAAGGCCACCACTGCGGACGACTGGTCCAGCACCGGCCGTCCGCACGCTTGGTGGGACCGGCACTCCACACCGCCGATGTGCAGCCTGCTGCGCTTCGACCTGCACGAGACCGGTTACGTGCTACCGGTGATGTGCGACGTGACCCCGGCCTGGCGCGAGGTCTACACCCGCATCGCCGATGAACTGGTCGGCCGCTACACCACCTTCTGGTCGGTGATCGACTGGGTGTCGATGATCGGGCACGACCCCGGCGCGGACCGCTACCCGGCGATGTGGCAGGCCTACCTGCCGGAGTGGTTGCGCGGGCGCTACACCGCGCCCGGCTGGACCGCGAACGGCATCTCGCCCTGGGGGCTGCAGCCCGACCCGATCGGCGCGGACGGCAACAACTTCTTCCGCGGCTTCTTCAACTTGCTGCTCAGCTTCTACGGCTACGTGTGCGACGACGGCAAATGGGCCTCCCCGTTCAAGGTGACGGGGTATCAGGACCGGCTGTTCGACTGGGACCACCACGCGATCGTGGACTTCATGGTCGACCAGTGGAACGAGCGGCCGGCCGGGGTGCACTGCGAGAACACCAAGATCTGGCCGTTCTGTGTGTCAGGCGCCGGACTGGGACTGCAGCTGTACGACCAGGTGCACGGTCGCGACACCCACGAGGTGTCGCAGCGCTGGATGCAGTACTGCCGCGAGCACTACATGAAGGTCAACAAGCGCGGCGAGTTGGAGTGGTTCACCTTCTACTACGACCCGCTGGAGAAGGCCAACTGCACCTTCCGCGACGAGGTTTCCGCCTACGCCTCGTTGTGCGTGACGCCGTACATCCACCCGCAGGACAAAGAACTCGGCGAGTTGCTCTACTCCGCCTCGGTGCGGCAGTTGGGCTGGGACGACCCGAGCAAGCCGCTGCTGGAGTTCCATCCCGACCCGCGGTTCCTGGCCATCGCCCTGATGATGGCGCGCGAATTGGGTGACACCACCACCGAGGCCCACCTGCGCGCACGGGCCGAGAAGAGCTTCGAGCCGCGGTTTTTCGGCGAGGACGGCGACATGTTCGGCTGGTTCTTCGGCAACGGTGAGCCGTGGCCACGCGGCCAACTGGCCAGCCTGATGGTGATGTCGGAGTTGGGCGAGCCGGGTTCCTGGGGGCGGGTGTTCAACGCCCCGAACCTGCACAAGTTCGACGAGCCGACGGTCAGCGGCGTGGACTACCCGCGCATCGGGCTGTGCAGGGCAAGCAACGACCTGACGACCGGCGAGCTGATCGTGTCCACCTATGCGGCCACCACGGCCGCGCGGGGCAGCGCCACCAGCTTCAACGTCAGCGGTCTGCCCGATCCTGCCGCAGTGCGAATCACCCGCGACGGGGAAGACTATCCGAGCTGGCAGGCCAGCGGCCCGGAGACGATCGTCGTCGAGACCACGGTGGACGCGCATGACTTCCGCATCCACACCGGTTACCTCACCGCCACAGAGCGGGTCGGCGCGCGCAGCACGATCACCGCGAGCGGGACCAACCACTACACGCCCAGTGAGTGCGGCGGCTCCTGCTGCTGAGGCTACG
>DASQPJ010000133.1:0-7799 GCA_035644015.1 Sporichthyaceae bacterium | reverse complement strand
CCCCAGATGACGCCCATCGCATAGCCGTAGCCCACGCCGTAGTTGGGCTTGACCTTCGGGTTCGCCTTCTCGAACGCCTTCGCGAGCTCCTTCATCTTGGCCAGCGGGGAGTCGTAGGGCACCGCGCTGGCGGCGATGGTGAGCTTGCTCAACGCAGCCGCCACCGCCGGGGTGTCCAGCAGGGCGGGCGCGAAGGTCGGGTTGTTGCCGACCATCGGCACGTTCAGGCCGAGCGCCACGTTCTTCGAGGCGGCCGAGGCGGTCTGGGTCGGCGTGTCGGTCAGCGCGATCGCCTTGACCTTCTCGCTCTTGAACTTGGTGATGATGCTCGTCATGTCGGTGTCGGTCGAGGTGACCTTGCCCTCGACGATCGTCATGCCGTTCTGCTTGGCGAAGTACTGCGAGCCGAGCAGGCCGTTGCCGCCGTACTCACCGTCGATGTAGATGTGCCCGATCTTGTCGCCCTTCTTGATCTTCCCGGTGGTCATCAGGTAGTCGAGGGCGTTGATCATCTCGAGGTCGTAGGTGGTGCCGACGATCGTGACGTAGGGCTGGTCGAGCAGCGTCGAGGCCCAGGACACCGCCTCGGTGGTGACCTTCTTGTCGTTGATGTCCTGCAGCAGCGCCGCGATGACCGGCGAGCCGAGGATCTCCATGAACCCGGCGACCTTCGGCTCGATGGTGGGGAACTGGATGGTGGCCTGGTCGGCCTTGTAGCCGTGGTCGAGAGTCTCCAGTTTGATCTGGCGGCCGCACACGCCGCCCTTCTTGTTGACCTCGTCGATCCACATCTTGTGGCCGGCCTGGATGCCGGTGGCCAACTCCTTGAACGGACCGGTGAGGTCGGTCATCACGCCGAGGGTGATGGAATCGGCGGTGACACCGGGACCACCCTTGACCCCGTCGGCGCCAGTGGTGCCTTCGCTACCGCCGGCCGGCGGGCTGGTCGCGCTGGAGTTGCTGCTCCCACCACCGCACGCCGCCAACATGAGGGCGCCCGACATAGCGAGGGCCATGAGTTTCGGTGATCTGCGCATCGAGCTCAGTTTCCTTTCGGAGGTGGGAGATACGGACGGAGTGGACTCCGATGGAGCCAGAGGTATCCCCGGCGGCCCAGAGCGGCAAGGCCACCGGGTTCGAACAGAACGACCAATACGACTGCCGTGCCGTAGACGTAGGCCGTGAAGATGACCGGGGTAACTGCGGTATCTCCCGATCCGAACAGATGATTGCTCCCGATCCACAGCGTCATGGCACCGGGTAGGCCATTGACCAGCGCGGAACCCGCGATGGCGCCGCCCACCGAGCCCAATCCGCCGATGAGGATCATCGCCAGGAAGGCAATCGCGACCTGAATGCTGTACGTGCCGACGAACTCGCTCTCGTCGGGCTTCATCAACCGGTACCAGAGCGCCGTCATGACCCCAGCCAGACCGGCGTAGCCCGAGGAGATGGCGAAGGCCTCGCTGCGCACCCGTTTCACCGATACGCCGAGCGCGGCCGCCGCCGATTCGTTGTCCCGGATGGCGCGCCAGGCCCGGCCGGGCCGGCTACGCACGGCACCGCGGGCCATCAGATAGGCCAGTACGGTCAGGGCCAGGAACAGGTACCAGACCCGCTTCTCGCGGTTGTCGTGGTGCAGGAAGGTGATCCCGAAGAGGTTCAGGTCCGGCGCCAGCCGGCCGTTCGCGGTACCCCCGGACAATGATGTCCAGCGCTGCCCGGCGTAAAGCCCGACATAGACCAGGGCGAGCGTGGCCACGCCGAGGTAGACCCCGCGGACCCGCCCGGCCACCGGCGCGAACGCCAACCCGAACAGCGAGGCGATCAGCACCGCGCCGACCATCGCCAGCCAGGTCGGCCAGCCGTAGCCGACCTTGCCCGGCTTGTCCGCGGAGCCGAGGACGCAGTACGAGATGGCGCCGACCAACATGAAGAACGGGGTGGCCAGCGACAACTGGCCGGCCTGCCCGGTCAGCAGGGTCAGACCGATGGCGCCGACGGCGCCGATCATCACGTACGAGCCGACCCGCATCCAGGACGGGCCGAGGTACATGGGCGGAGTCAGCACCGCGATGGCGATCACGGTGAGGATCACCGTGCGCCCCACCAACGTGCGGTCGAGGAACCGAGCGGCGCTCAACCGATGAGAGGCCACCGGCGGCTCCTCAAGATCCTCGTCGGTCAGCGCGAGGTCGTCAGACACGGGTTCGCTCCCTGGTGCCGAACAACCCCGCGGGGGCGACGATGAGCACCGCCAGCATCACGATGAACACGGCGATCTTGGAGAAGTCGTAGGAGATGTACTGTGCGCTCATCGACTCGGTGAGCCCGACAATGGCGCCGCCCACGATGGCACCGCCGGTCGAGTCCAGTCCGCCGATGATCGCGGCCGGAAAGGCGACCAGGGCCACCGCGTGCGTGCTGCGCGACAACCCGGCGCCGGAGAAGTCCTGGGTGGCCAGGAACAACACCGCGACGCCGGCCAGCACACCGGCGATCACCCAGGCGATCGCGGTGACCCGACCGCTGCGGATGCCCATCAGCGCGGCGGCTTCCCGGTTCTCCGCCTGGGCGCGCATGGCCACGCCCCACCCGGTGAACCGGAAGGCGAGGAAGAACGCGCCGACCAGCACGGCGCCGACACCCAGGGCGATCAGCTGGGTGCGGAACAGGGTGATGGACCCGATGTGCACCGGTTTCCCGTCGTACGGCTTACCGAGAAACGGGATCTCGATGCCGAGGCGTCGGATGATCTCCTCGCTCATCACCACGTCCACGCCGATGGTGAGCAGGGCCAGCGAAATCGGATCGGCCAGGGGTCGGCGGGCGACCAGGACACGCTCGATCACCAGCGCTCCAACCGCGGCTGCAGTAACGCCGAGGATGGCCGATCCGAGGAAGTGCAGATGGTTCTCGGTGCGCACGGCCACGTAGCCGCCGAGCAGCACCAGCGAGCCGTGCGCGAAGTTCAGCACCCCGCTGGCCTTGAAGATGATGACGAAGCCGAGTGCGAGCAGCGCGTACACCGCGCCCTTGCCCAGCCCGTTCACCGCGACCTGGATGAAGGTGCTCACTCGTCGCTCACCTCGCCCAGATACGCCTTGATCACCTCGGGGTCCTCCCGCACCTGTGCCGGCGTGCCCTCGGCGATGACCCGGCCGAAGTCGAGCACGGTGATGCGGTCGGCAATCCCCATCACCAGGTTCATGTCGTGCTCCACCAGCAGCACGGAGAGGCCGAGCGCTGCTCGTACTGCGACGATCAGTTCGGCGATCTGCGCGGTCTCTCCTGCGTGCATGCCGGCGGCCGGTTCATCCAGCAGCAACACCTGCGGTTCGGTGGCCAATGCGCGGGCGATGTCCACCCGCTTCCCATCGCCGTAGGACAGTCCACCGACGGGGATGTCCAGCAATGGCTCGATGCCGATGAACGTGCAGATCTCCACCGCGCGGGCGCGGTGACGGGCCTGCTCGCGCAGCATGCCCGGCCAGCGCACCCCGGCGGCCAGGAAGCCACCCCGGGTGCGGCAGTGCCGCGCCAGCATCACGTTGTCCAGCACGCTGGAGTGCGGGGAAAGCGCGAGGTTCTGGAACGAGCGACCCAGACCGCGGCCCGCCAACTGGTGCGGCCGAAGGCCGGTGACGTCGGAGCCGAGCAGCTCGACGCGACCGGCGTCCGCCCGATACACCCCGGACAGCACGTTGAAACAGGTCGACTTGCCCGCCCCGTTGGGCCCGATCAGGGCGTGGATGGCGCCCTCGGCCACGGAGAAGCCCACATCGTCCAGCGCCTTCACCCCACCGAAGCGGATGGAAAGGCCGTCTGCCGTCAGGGCCGTGCCCACTCAGCCCTGCCATTTCGACAACGTGCGGGCGGACACCGGGACGCCGAGATCGGCCCGGGCGTCCTCGGCCGCGGCTTCGGTGCCCTCGGCGGCCTCGCTGTGCCCGCCGAGGTACAACCCGGCCAGCGCCGGGGAGTTGGCCACGTCGGCGGCGGAGCCGGTCAATGCCACCCGGCCCACTTCGAGCACTACGACGTGTTCGCTGACCTTCAGCGCCATCGATGCGTTCTGCTCCACCAGGAGGACCGCCGTGCCGGTGTCGTGAATCTGGGCCACGATGTGGCCGATCAGGCTGATCATCTGCGGGGCCAGGCCCAGCGACGGCTCATCGAGCAGCAGCAGCCTCGGCTCGGACATCAACGCCCGACCCATGGCCAGCATCTGCTGCTCGCCGCCGGAGAGCAGGCCCGCGCGTTGCCCGAGCCGTTCGCCCAGCCGCGGGAACAGCTCCAGCACCCGCTCCCGGTTCACCGAACGCCGCTCCCGGGGCAGACTCAGCGCCCCGGCCCGCAGGTTCTCCTCGACGGTCATGGTCGCGAACACCTGGCGACCCTCGGGAACCTGGACCACACCGGCCGCCACGGTGTCCGCCGGGTCGGCCGCGGTGATGTCGGTCCCGTCCAGCCGGATGGATCCGGAGGCCACCCGACCGCGGTGGAGCTTGAGCGTGCCGGAGATGGCGCGCAGCAAGGTCGACTTGCCCGCACCATTGGCCCCGAGCACGGCGGTCACCGAACCCTCGGGGACCTCGAGACCGACATCGGACAGTCCCAGGACGGCACGTCCGTAGCGGACCGTAAGGTCAGACACCTCCAGCAGCACGGGGCACATCCTGTCGGTGACTACCCAAGGTCACAACAGGCGCGCCGCACTCTGTTGCCGCCTCGATATCTAGCCTGGTGCACGTGGCCCTGCAGACGAGCGCGGAATCCCCGGTTCCGGTACGGACGGTGGCCCACCTGATCGGGCAGTGGGTGGCCAGGCTGGGCAAGGTCTGGGTGGAGGGTCAGGTCACCCAGGTGACCCGGCGGCCGGGCACGTCCACCATGTTCCTGCAGTTGCGCGACCCGATCGCGGACGTCTCCCTGCAGGTGACCTGCCCCCGCCAGGTGCTGGAACAGGTGGTTCCGGAGGTCACCGAGGGCTCCCGGGTGGTGTTGTTCGGCCGTCCCACCTACTGGGTGCCCCGCGGTTCGCTGTCCTTCGCCGCCGAACAGATCCGGGCGGTGGGCCTGGGCGACCTGTTGGCCCGCCTCGAACAGTTGCGTCGCCTGTTGGCCGCGGAAGGATTGTTCGACCCGGCCCGCAAACGCCGGCTGCCGTTCCTGCCCGCGGGCGTGGGGTTGATCTGTGGGCGGGCCAGTGCGGCCGAGCACGACGTGGTGGACAACGCCCGGCGCCGCTGGCCCGCGGTGGCGTTCCACACCCGGCCGGTGGCGGTACAGGGGCCGTTCGCGGTGGCCGAGGTGATCAGTGCACTGAGCGACCTGGATGCCGACCCCGCGGTCGAGGTGATCGTGATCGCCCGCGGTGGCGGCTCGGTGGAGGATCTGCTGCCGTTCTCCGACGAGACCCTGCTGCGCGCTGTGGCGGCCTGTCGCACCCCGGTGGTCAGCGCGATCGGGCACGAGCAGGACAGCCCGTTGCTGGATCACGTCGCCGATGTCCGCGCGTCCACGCCGACCGATGCGGCCAAGTTGCTGGTACCCGACCTGGCCGAGCAACTGGTGTTGGTCGATGCACTGTGGGCGCGGGCGGGCCGGGCGATGGCGGGCCGCCTGGACCGGGAGCAGGGGTGGTTGACCGCGCTACTCGCCCGACCGGCGTTGGCCGATCCGATGCACGGCTTGGCCGCGCGCGGCGAGGCCGTGCAGTCCTTGCAGGCCCGCGCGTTGCGCTGCGTGCGGCATCGCTTGGACCGGGCCGGCGATGAATTGGTTCACCGCCGGGAACAACTGCGGGCGCTGTCCCCGCAGGCCACCCTGGACCGCGGCTACGCGATCGTGCAACGCGCCGACGGCAGCGTGCTGCGGGACCCCGCCGAGGTCGTCCCGGACGAGGAGCTGATGCTGCGGTTGGCCGGGGGCACCCTGCCCGCACGGGCTAGAGCGGGCGACGCTCCGCGTAGGTCAACGCCTTCATCGAGTGCTCGGTGAAACCCAGCGAGGCGTAGAGCGGCAGGCCGCGCTCGGTGGCGTGCAACTCGATGCGCTTCACACCCTGGCCGTGGAACCAGTCCAGTAAGGCGGTGGTGACCGCACGGGCGTTGCCCTGCCGGCGGTACTTGGGGTCGGTGGCCAGGTTGAGCAGGTACCCGGTGCGTCCGTCCGGGCGGTTCGGACCCGGTAGCGAGGTCACCACCAGACCCACCGCGCTGGCCGCGAGCACCCCGCCGTCGCCGTCCACCACGAACCCGGTCAGGTCTCCGCCGGGCGCGATGCGCTGCTCGAATTGTTGGAACGCGTTCAACCGCCAGGTCGGTTCGTCGACCTCCTGACCCATGGCGACCAACAACATCTCGCGCAGCCGGACCAGCTCGGCGGCATCCTCGGACGTAGCACGACGAACGGTAGGCATGCGCCCCACCATAAGGTGGGCCCCGTGGCGGCAGGCAGCGTGGGAGACGGTGATCCCGGCCTGAGCTACGAGCAGGCACGCGAGGCGCTGACCGAGGTCGTCACCCGGCTCGAGGCGGGCAGTCTGACGCTCGAGGAATCCATCGAGCTGTGGGAACAGGGTGAGTCCCTGGCCCAGATCTGCCGGGCACGACTGGACGGCGCGAGGGAACGGTTGGCGGCGCACGAGGTCGGGAGGTCCTCCGATGGTGAATGAGGAAACGCGCGGGTCATCGATCCCGTCCGCCCTGGAGGTGCGGGCCGAAGCACCGGACCGCAACCTGGCCCTCGAGTTGGTCCGGGTGACCGAGGCCGCCGCGATGGCCGCCGGCCGATGGGTCGGCCGTGGGGACAAGAACGGCGCCGACGGGGTGGCGGTCAACGCCATGCGGCAACTGATTGCCACGGTCTCCATGAACGGTGTGGTGGTCATCGGGGAGGGTGAGAAGGACGAGGCCCCGATGTTGTTCAACGGGGAGCGGGTGGGCGACGGCTCCGGACCGGAGTGCGACGTCGCCGTCGACCCGATCGACGGCACCCGGCTGACCGCAATGGGCATGAACAACGCGCTGTCCGTGCTCGCGGTGGCCGAGCGCGGTTCGATGTATGACCCGTCTGCTGTCTTCTATATGGACAAGTTGGTGACCGGTCCGGCGGCGGCCGACGTCGTCGACATCCGGCTACCCGTGGCGGAGAACATTCGACGGGTGGCCAAGGCCAAACACTCCGACGTGCACGACGTGACGGTGGTGCTGCTGGACCGCGAGCGCCACCAAGACCTGGCCGGGGAGATCCGGGCCACCGGCGCGCGCATCAAGTTCCTCACCGACGGTGACGTGGCCGGCGCGATCATGGCGGCCTCCGAGGGCACCGGCTGCGACCTGCTGATGGGCGTCGGCGGCACCCCGGAGGGGATCATCGCGGCCTGCGCGATCAAGTGCATCGGCGGCATGATCCAGGGCCGCCTCTGGCCGCAGGACGACGACGAGCGACAGAAGGCGATCGACGCCGGGCTCGACCTGGACGCCGTGCTGTCCACCAACGAGCTGGTCCGCGGGGACAACGCGTTCTTCGTGGCCACCGGGATCACCGACGGCGAACTGCTGCGCGGGGTGCGCTACCGCGCGGGCAGCGCCACCACGCACTCGCTGGTGATGCGCTCCAAGAGCGGCACCACCCGGCTGATCGAGAGCCGCCACCTGCTCGCCAAGCTGCGCAACTACTCTTCGGTGGACTTCGACTAGCAGACCGAGAGGGTTATGCCTGAGTTCGCGTACACCGATCTGTTGCCGATCGGGGCGGACACCACGACCTATCGGGCACTGGGCAACGACGGG
>DASQPJ010000132.1:0-8239 GCA_035644015.1 Sporichthyaceae bacterium | reverse complement strand
GGGAGGGGCGACTGAACCCGGCCGCGATGATGCTGCACCGCGCTGCCACCGAGCTGATTTCGTTGGGCGCCCCGGTGTTCGCCGCGTTCGTGTTGGCCGACGCTGCGGAACTGGCCCACGAGCAGGGCAACGTGGACGCCGCCCGGGACGCCGCGACCAGCCTGGAGGCGATCGCCACCGCCATCGACCGGCCGCTGTTCACCGGCGTCGCCGCCACCGCGCGTTCCTGGTCCGCGCTGGCCGCCGACCGACCCAGCGCCGCCGCGGATTCGGCCGAGGCCGCCGCACTGGCCCTGGCCGGCCTGCCCTACCCGGCGTTGATCGCCCGGGCCGAACTGGTGCTGGGCCTGGCCCGCGAGGGTCGCGACCCCGCGCTGTCGGTGGCCCGATTGACCAGGGCCGCGGAACGCTACGACAGCGTGGGCGCCACCTGGCGGCGGGACCGCGCGCTGGCCCGACTCAAGGGGCTGGGCCGGGCCGGTCGCCGGGCCGCCGAGGCGACGATGGGGGCCAGGGCGATCACGTCGCGCGAACTCGAGGTGGCCCGGCTGGCCGCGCGCCGGCTGTCCGCGGCGGAGATCGCCGCCCAGCTCTGCATCAGCCGGCGGACCGTGGAGACCCACCTGGCCAGCGTGTATGCGAAGGTCGGCATCAACTCCCGGGGCGAGCTGGCCGACCGGCTCGCCGAGCTGGTCTGAGCCGGATTCGGGTCAGTATGGGATTCCGTAGCGCTTACGTAGGTAATACCGCGTGACCGCGCCTAGCGTCGACGGCGTGGACGGGGCATTGCTGCAGGCCCGTGACCTGACGATCCGTTATGGACCGCGCCCGGCGGTCACGGGCGTCGACCTTTCGGTGGCCCGCGGCGAGGTGCTCGGCCTGCTCGGGCCCAACGGGGCGGGCAAGACCACCCTGCTGCGTCGCCTCGCCGGGATCCTGCCCGGCCAGGCCGGCACGGTCTCCCTGGACGGCCGGGACCCGGCCGCCGACCCGGCCACCCGACGGCGGATCGGCTACCTGCCCGAGGACCCGCCGGTGTACGCCGACGAGACCGCATTGAGCTACGTCACCTACCTGGCGGCGCTTTCCGGGGTGCCCCGTCGGGAGCGACGTGACGCCGCCCGCGAGGCCTTGACCCGGACCCACGCCGCGAAGCTGGGCGAGCGGTTGACCGGACGGCTGTCCCGCGGACAACGGCAACGGGTCGCGCTGGCCGGCGCGATCGTGCACCACCCTGACGTGCTGTTGCTCGACGAACCCTCCGAAGGCCTGGACCCGCGGCAGAAGGTGGGCTTCCGTCGTCTAGTGGCCGAGTTGGCCGAGGAGTCGGCGATCGTGTTCTCCAGCCACCTGCTGGCCGAGGTGGCTGCGGTCTGTCATCGGGTGGTGGTGCTCGACCTCGGACGGATCACCCTCGATCGTGCGGTCGCGGGCAGCGGGTTGCGATTGCGGGTGGTGGTGGACGGCGCCACCGCCGCGCAGGTCCGCGCGATGCTCGCGGCGATCCCAGGCGTGCACGAGGTCGAGGACGGTCGCTGCCTGGTGGATTCCGCGGACGTCGCACCGCTGATCGCCCAGGCGGTGGCGGCGGCGGGTTGGCAGCTGCGCGAACTGGGGCCCGCCCCCAACGACCTGGAGGCGGCGTTCCTGGCCTCGGTCACCGGAGATCAAACGTGACGGGTCGTTAGAAGGTGGTTCTCCCGTTCCCCGGTGCGTTGCGGGTGGCCCGTCGGGAGTTCCGGTCCTACCTGTTCACACCGTGGCCCTACGGCGTGGCCGCGGCCTTCCTGGTGCTCACCGGCGTGCTGTTCTACCTGGTGTCCGACGGCTCCCGGGAGGCCAGCCTGCGGTTCTGGTTGCCCAACCTGGCCTTCGTGCTGTTGGTGACCGTGCCGGTGATGACCAGCCGACTGATCGCGGATGAATGGCGCAGCCGGCACCTCGATGTGATCCTCGGCCGCGGCGTCTCACCCAGCGGGTTGATCATCGGCAAATGGCTGGCCGCGGTCGGCTTCTTCGTGACGGTGATGCTGCCGACCGTTGCCTACATCGGGTTCCTGGCCCGCTGGGGTGAGCCGGACTACCTGCCGATGGTGTCCGGGTACGCCGGCGCGGTGTGCCTGATCGCGTTGTTCTGCGCGGTGGGCACGCTGGCCAGCACGCTCACCCCCACTGCGGTGGCCGCCGGCCTGGCGTCGTTCGCGGTGCTCGTCGGCGCCCAGTTGGCGGGCAGCACCGGTTCGCTGCACGGGCTGTCCTTCCAGCCGCACCTGGACGACTTCTACCGGGGCGCACCCGAACTGAGCGACCTCGTCTATTTCGCGTCGGGCACTGCGGTCTGTCTGATCCTGGCCATCGGCGCCCAGGTCGGCCGGCTGCGGCTGACCGACCGGCTGCGGGCGTTGGTCGGGCCGGCGGTGGCGTTGGCCGTCGCGCTCGGGGTGAACCTGATCCCGGTCCCCGCCGATGCCCGGGTCGACCTCACCTCGACCGATCGCTTCACGCTGTCCCACGCTTCCGGCGAGGTGCTCAAGGCAGTGCGGGTGCCGGTGCAGATCACCGTGTTCGAGCCGGGCGGTTCGGCCGAGGCCCGCGACGCGAAGGTGCCGCTCCGTCAGTTCCACCAGCACAACGCGCTGATCTCCTGGCGAGTCATCGACTTCTCGAACACGCCCGGTGAGGTCGCCCGGCTGGGCGCGTCGGACACCGGCGACGTGGTGGTCGAGTCGCGCGGCGGGCGCGAGGTGTTCTCCCCGCTCACCGAGGAGACCGTCACCAGCGCGATCACCCGGTTGGTGCGCGGAAACCCGCAGTTGGTGTGCGCGCTGGCCGGGCACGGCGAACGCGAACTCGACGACTCCGCGCCGGGCGGGTACGAATTGGCCCGCCAGGCGATGAAGGACAACGGCATCACCGCGATGCGACTGGACCTGACCGTCGCGAAGTCCGTGCCCAAGGAGTGCACCTCGCTGCTGATGCCCGGCCCGACCGGGAATCTGGCCGGCCGCGAAATCACCATGCTCAACAACTACCTGGCCGCCGACGGCAAGTTGATGATCCTGGACGACCCGGGCGGTCCGGATGTCTCGGCGATCACCGCGCCGTACGGCCTGCGTCTGTTGCCCGGCGTGGTCGTCGACCCCAGCCGGGGCGTCGCCGGTGACCCGACCACGTTGCTGGTGAATCAGTTCCCGACCGTCTCGCCGGTGGTGGCGAAGGTCGCCGGCGTGCAGATGGTGGGATCCGGTGGCATCACTACCGCTGCGGCGGAACGCACCGGACTATCGGTGGCCAAGATCGCTGAGTCCAGCGCGAAATCCTGGTTGGAAACAGACTCGACCAAGATGGCCTTCGAACCCAGCCGTGGCGACCGGGGAGGCCCGGTGGTCCTCGCCGCCACCGCCGACGTCTCGCAGGTGCTGGAGCACGGGGAGACCCGGGTCTCCGGCAACGGGCCGAGCATCGCCCGCACCCGCCTGGTGGTGGTCGCCGATGCCGACTGGGCCTGCAACGCGTTGCTGCCGGAGCAGGACAACCGCCGCATGTTCATCAACGCGCTGAACTGGCTGGCCGGCGAGGACGACCTGGTGGTGATCGGCGGCGACCGCCCCGACCTGCGCCGGTTGCAGCTCACCGAGGGCCGCCGCCACCTGCTCGGTGCCGTGTCGATGGCAGGCATCCCGGGCCTGGCCGTCGCCGGTGGGCTGGGCTGCTGGGTGCGACGCCGCAAGCGCTGAGGCGTCCGGGCATGATGACCCCGTGTCCTTCGACCTCGACGCCTGCTGGCGGTTGCACCCGCGGGTTTCGGTGCGCCCGGAGCGGTTCGGGGCGCTGCTCTACAGCTTCGACACCCGCAAGCTGTCGTTCCTGAAGACTCCGCAGTTGCTCGACGTCGTGCAGGCGCTGGCCGATGCGCCGAACGCGCGCGAGGCGTGCGAGCGAGCGGGGGTGGCCGCGGCTGATCTGCCGGCGATGCAGGTCGCCCTGGGCACGCTGGCGCAGTCGCAGATGATCTGCTGCGAGAGCGACCAACCCTCGGCCTGAACTGACGCAATCCTCCACTGACTCCTTGGCAATGTCAGCCGCACTACAGACCGGACCGGCGACATGCGGAAGACTCTTGCAGCGGATGTCGCGGTCAACCAGCCGGGGGCCACCATGACGACGACGGCACAAAAGTTCAGCAGCCTCGAGCTTTTCGAGGGCTGCACCGACGAGGACCTGGCTGTCCTGACCCGGGCCGTGACCGCCGTGCGCCGGGTCCGCGAGGGCGAGGTCATCTGCGCGGAGGATGAGGTCGCCGATCGCTGGTGGATCGTCGTGGAGGGCCAGGCGGACGCCACCTGGCGAGGCATCTACCTCGGCACCATCATGGCGGGGGAGACCATCGGCGAGTTGGCCCTGCTCGACGGGCAGCCGCGCACCGCGACGGTTACCGCCATGACGGACATGGTGCTCGAAGAGCTTGACGGCCAAGGCTTCGTCGCCGCGCTCCTCGAGGTCCCGAAGGTGGCGGTTGCCCTGCTCCGCCAGTTCGCCACCCGCCTGCGGCGGAGCACCTACAGATTGCCCACGCTTCCGGCGTCACGGCCGCAGCCGCCGGCTGCAGCACGGCCGGTGACGGTCGGCGTCGTGCACCCACGGCAGTTGGATCCCACAGCCGACGGCTTTTTCGATGATCCGCACGCCCAGCTGACGGCACTGCGGGAGCAGGCCGCGGCGCACTGGTCCGATGCCATCAACTCGTGGGTGGTGACCCGGTATGAGGACGTGCACGCGCTCAGCCGGGACCGATCGTTGCTCGGGTCGATCGGCACGCTGGACCCCGCGGCCACCCTGACCGGTCAGGCGTCAGAGGTCGCCCGGCGCCGGTGCCTGGACAAGGCCATGAGTCGCCGTGATGGCGAGGACCACCTGCGGCTGCGCCGTCTGGTGTCCAAGGTCTTCACACCGCGGTCCCTGGGCCGCTGGAAGGACAGGGCGGATTGCATCGTCGAGCAACTCCTGGCCGAGGCGGCCGATAAGGGGAAGATCGATGTGATGAGCGAGTTCGCGCTCCCTCTTCCCGTTCAGATGATCTCCGAGATGCTCGGCATGCCGGCCGCCGACCACGGGCTGCTCCGGGAGTGGTCGCACACCTTGACCAGAGCACTCGATCCGGCGCTCGCGGTGGCGGAGGACGAGGCGGCCACCGCCGCCGGGCAGGCCATGTTCGCCTACGTGGGCCAGGTCGTCGCGGACAAGCGCAAGGACCCCGGTGACGACATCCTCACTGCGCTCATTGAGGCCGAGGAGGCGGGTGATCGGCTGACCACCGAAGAGATCCAGGGCAACGTCATGATCCTCTACATCGCCGGCCACGAGACGACCGCCAACCTGATCGGCAACGGGCTGACCAACCTGTTCCGCTTTCCCGAGCAGATGGACCTGCTCCGGGCGGACCCCGGGCTCGACGCCAACGCCGTTGAGGAAATGTTCCGCTACGACGGCCCCGCCCAGTTCACCCGCCGCGTCAACCGGGAGCCGCTGGAGCTCGGCGGCGTCCCCATCCCGGCGGGCAGCTTGCTGACTTTGGCGCTCGGCTCGGCCAACCGCGACCCCCGCAAGTGGGGACCCACCGCCGACCTCATCGATGTCGCCCGCCCCGGCGCCAACGAGCACGTGGGTCTCGGTGGCGGCGCCCACTTCTGCCTGGGCAACGCGCTGGCACGGCTGGAGGTTCGGGCCGCCCTGCCCCCGCTGCTTCGGCGCTTCCCCCGCATGCAGCCCGCCACCGCGGAGCCGGCCTGGATGCACCGCATCACGCTGCGAGGCGTCGAAACGCTCCCCGTCGTGCTCCGCTGAGGCACCGTCACCCTCGTAACGTCAGCGAGACCGAGCGCCATAGCGCTCGGTCTCGCTGACGTTAGCGAAGCCGTCCGCCAACGCGGCCAACGCCGCATCTAGATACACCGGCAGATCCGCGTCCGCCAGCACCGCCCACCGCTCGAACGCCGCCCGCGCCGCGGCCAGCGTGGTCCGCGCGATGGCCAACGGATACAGCTCATCCGCGGCCACCCCCAACCGGGTAGCCGCGAACCGGGCCACCTCCCGCTCCCACGCGTCGTAATGCCGCAACGCCTCCGCCGCCAACCCCGGATGCGCCGCGATCAGACTCATCCGCAACCGCAGCTCCGGCACATCCGCGGCCCGGTAGTGGTTCACCCCGACCACCACCTGCCGGATGGCCTGCATCATCGCCACGTCCGGCGCGATTGCGTCGAAGGCCGCCCGCAACTCGGTCACCTCGGCGTCGAAGTCGCCCCACAACACGGCGGCCTTGCTGTCGAAGTACCGAAAGAACGTGCGTCGGCTCACCCCGGCGGCCGCCGCGATGTCCTCCACGGTGGTCTCGTCGTAGCCGAGGTCGGTGAACAGGCGCAACGCGGCCACTTCCAGCTCGCGCCCGCTGGTGCCCGGCGGTCGCCCGCGGCGCGGCACCTCGTCCATCCGCCTGCCTCCGGACCCTTGAATTACGGCACGCTGTGCCGATAGTGTGCCAGAAATTCGGCACCCAGTGCCACAACCTTCGCGAAGGAGTCCCATGAACCCCGTGAACCCGGACGAGGTCGTCACCGAGGACGTGCTGGTCGAAGAGGTGTCCATTGACGGCATGTGCGGCGTCTACTAACCGATGGTCGCGCCCTTGGTCGACGAATTCGCGCTCGGTCTGGACGCCCCGATCTGCCTGACCTGGGAGTTGACGTATGCCTGCAACCTGGCCTGCGTGCACTGCCTGTCCAGTTCGGGGCGCCGCGACCCGCGTGAGCTGAGCACCGAGCAGTGCAAGGCGGTGATCGACGAACTGGAGGCCATGCAGGTCTTCTACGTCAACATCGGTGGCGGCGAGCCGACGATCCGCCCGGACTTCTTCGAGTTGCTGGACTACGCCACCGAGCACCACGTCGGGGTGAAGTTCTCCACCAATGGCGTGCGCATCACGCCGGCGGTCGCCCGGCGGCTGGCCGCGAACAGCTACGTCGACGTGCAGATCTCGCTGGACGGCAGCACCGCGGAGATCAACGACGCCATCCGGGGCCCCGGCTCGTACGACACGGCGCTGCGCGCGATGGCCAACCTGTACGACGCGGGCATGCGCGGATTCAAGATCTCCGTGGTGATGACCCGTCACAACATCGGCCAGATCGATGAATTCAAGGCCCTGGCCGACAAGTTCGACGCCCAGCTGCGCCTGACCCGGTTGCGGCCGTCCGGCCGCGGCGCCGACGTCTGGCACGAACTGCGCCTGGAACCGAGCCAGCAGCGCGACCTCTATGACTGGTTGGTCGCGCACGGCGACGGTGTGCTGACCGGCGACTCGTTCTTCCACCTGGCCGCTTATGGCGCGCCGTTGCCGGGGTTGAACCTGTGCGGCGCCGGGCGGGTGGTGTGCCTGATCGATCCACTGGGCGACGTCTACGCCTGCCCGTTCGCGATCCACCCCGAGTTCATGGCCGGCAACCTCACCGCGCCGGGCGGGTTCACCCACTTGTGGCGCACCAGCGACCTGTTCGCCGACCTGCGCAAGCCGCAGACCGGTGGGTCGTGTTCGTCCTGCTCGGCGTATGACTCCTGCCGTGGCGGGTGCATGGCGGCGAAGTTCTTCACCGGCCTGCCGCTGGACGGACCGGACCCGGAATGCGTGCAGGGGTATGGGGAGTACGCGCTGGCCGGGGCGGCGCCGGCGCCGCGCTCGCCGGTGGATCACTCACGGAAATTGCTGCCGCTCAGCGTCGCCGGGAAGCCGCGGACCTCGCTGCCGGACCGGGCCTGCGACGTGAACCCGTTGGCCGGGCTGTCGTTGACATGACCCGGGCGCTGGCCGATCTGACGTGGCCTCAGGTCGGGCGGTGGCCCGGGGCGCTGTTGGTGGTGCCGCTGGGTGCGACCGAGCAACACGGCCCGCACCTGCCGTTGTCGGTGGACACCGACGTGGCGGTGGCGCTGTGTCAGGGGCTGGCCGCGCGCCGGGAGGACGTGTTGGTCGCCCCGGCGCTGCCGTACGGGTCCAGCGGGGAGCACGCCGGGTTCCCCGGCACGTTGTCGATCGGGCAGGAGGCGTTGGAGTTGGTGGTGGTGGAGCTGGCCCGCTCGGCCACGGACACTTCTGCCCGGGTGCTGTTCGTGTCCGGGCACGGCGGCAACGCCGAGCCGCTGAGCCGCGCGGTAACCCGGTTGCGCGGGGAGGGCCGGGACGCGC
>DASQPJ010000131.1:0-32025 GCA_035644015.1 Sporichthyaceae bacterium | reverse complement strand
AGCAGGACCTGCTCCGGCTCGGTCAACAGGGCGTAGCTCCAGTCCAGGGAGGCGCGCATGGTGCGCTGCCGGGCAGCCCCGCCTCGTCCGCCGCCGGTGAGCAGCGCCAGCTGATCGCCCAGCGCATCTGCGATCTGACGTGGACTCAGCACCCGCATCCGGGCCGCCGCCAGTTCCAGTGCCAGCGGCAGCCCACCCAGGCGGCGGCAGATCTCGGCCACCGCAGCGGCGTCGGCGTCCGATAGGGTGAACCCTGGGCGCACCCGGCCGCACCGTTCGAGGAACAGCTGCACGGACTCGGCCGCGGCCGTCGACGCCGCCGTGCACGGCCCCAACTCCGGCATGGACAGCGGCGGGACCCGCCAGGGGACCTCCCCGCCCACGTCGAGCAGCTCCCGGCTCGTCGCGAGCACGGTCAGACCGGGGCACGCCGGGAGGAGGGTGGCGACGAGGTTGGCGCACGCCTCGATCAAGTGCTCGCAGTTGTCCAGCACCAGCAGCACGGGTCGGTCGCCGATGAGGGCCACGATCTCGGTGTCGTTCTCACCGGCATGGTAGTTGGGATGACCCAGCGCGCGCGCCACCGTGACCGCCACCGCCTGCGGCTCGGCCAGGGGCGCCAGGTCGAAGAAGGCGACGAGTCCGGCGCCCGCGTCCACCACGGCCTCTGTTAGCGCCCGCGCCAACCGGGTCTTGCCGACCCCACCGGGGCCGACGAGCGTGAGCAGCCTGCTCGACCCCAGGAGCGTGCGCAGCTCGGCGAGTTCCCCCGTCCGACCGACGAAGCTAGTCAACGGGACCGACAACCCCGCGACGGCCGGACGCTGCATCCGGCGCGCCCTGTCCGTTCGCTCCATTCCACCTCCGGCCCGTCCCGAGCACGAGGTCCCACTCTCGCGCACCGCAGCCCCCATTGCGTCCGCAAAACCGCGTAGACACGACCGACGACAGCACGCCGCTGAACGTCGTCGCGGATTACGCGGTTGCGCCGATGCTGCCGACGCTGCGCACCGGTCAGGCTCTCTCACATTCGCGCGAGCCACCGGAGGGCATCCATGCGCAGGTCCGTCACCATCGCCGGCACTGTAGGTCTCGTCGCCGTGCTCGGCACGGTCGCCGTCACAGCGGCCCGCGCGTCCGGCGGATCAGGGAAACAGCCGGTCGCATCCCCCATCGTCAAAACCGAGATCGCCAAGGCAGTCCTGGAGCAGGGCTCCGGCGACGTCACATTCCACGGGGGCAAGGAAACCTCGGTCATCAACGCCACCTTCGCGCCAGGCGCCTCCACCGGGTGGCATCACCACCCCGGGACCGGGATGTTCATCGTCAACTCCGGGACCTTGACGACCTACGGGTTGGACGGGGAGGCGTGCACACCCGTACCGATGGCCGCCGGGAAGTCCCTGCTGTTCTCCGCCCATGCCCACCACGCCCACCTGGTCCGCAACGAGACCACCGAGCCCGTCACGATCACCGTTCTGTACTTCGACCTCGACCCCGGCCAGGCGGGTCGCGCCGATTCCGCGGCGCCGGCGGGGTGTCCCGCCCTGAAGTAGCCACCTGGCACCCGGATCCAACTCCGCGCGGATCCGCCGCGGACCCCACGACGGGTGCGCCCTGCGCATCTCCAGCACCACCGCCTCGACCACCGCTGCCATCTGATGCGGACACGACACCGGCCGCCGCGACCGCAACGCCAACCCATCCAGGCCCTCGGCCTCATACCGGGCCAGCCAACCGTGCAACGTCTGGCCGACGCTCGAGTGTCAAGCGTCAGCCGAACCCATACAGGTCAGGGGTGGGCCGCCGGGGGATCGAACCCCGAACCCGCGGATTAAAAGTCCGCTGCTCTGCCAATTGAGCTAGCGGCCCAACGCGTCCAAACCGCGCGGGAGGAGCCTAGCCGCCTCGGGTCCGGTGCCTCCGACACGCATCCCTCAGGGCGCCAGGGCAGGGGACCGCCGTGGCTGCCCCCTGCGTGCCGCGACGACCGTGTTACCCGATCCAGCTGCCGCGGCCGGTGCACAGGTCGAAGCCGACCAGACACGACGCCCCGTTGTTGCCCGAGGTGATGTCGCGGTAGGTGATGGCGGACCCATACACGTAACCGGAGTTGACCACTGCGGCAGCGTCGGCCGACCGCGCCGCCCACATCGGGGCGGAGGCGCTGGTGCCACCGACGGTGTACCAGCCGGTCTGTCCCTGGTACTTGGCGCTGTCATACACCGAGACCCCAGAGGCCGGGTCGGCGTCGAGCGAGACATCCGGGGTCGCCCGTTGGCCGCCGCAGAGTGCCGTCGAAAGGCTGGATTGGGCAGGGGTGGCGGTCTCGTAGGCGCTGCATCCGCCGCCGCCGCCGCTCCAGCCGGTCTCGCTGCTCAGCTGGCCGTTGGAGGCGAAGTTCAGCGTGGTTCCGCCGACCGAGACAACCTTGGGGGAGGACGAGGGGTACTCGGCGGGCGTTCCGTTGTCACCGGACGAGACGAAGAAGCTGACGTTGCCCGAAGGGGTGGTGAAGTGCGAGTCATAGGCGCTCTCGCCAGAGAACTCCGATCCGCCCCAACTGTTCGACACGTAGCCCGCGTGGGTCTTGGCGTAATCCACCGCCGTGAGCAGGTTCGTGAAACTGGCAGAGGACGCCTCGACCAGGAGGATCTTCGCCCCGGGGGCGATCGCGTGCGCCCACTGCACGTCCAGGCTGATCTCCAGGGCCCAACCAGGGTCCGTCCGCGGGTACTTCGTGCCGCCGGTCTGATTGACCTTGGCGAAGCAACCGTTGCTGGTCGTGCACGCCGGCAGACCGAACCGGGCGCTGAAGACGCCCAGGTCACTTTCGGCGCTGGGATCGTTGAACGCGTCGACGATGGCGATGGTCTGCCCGGCCCCGGCCGTCAGGCCGGTCGGGAAGTTGTAGGCCGACTTGATCGTCGCGGGCGACAACCCCGTCGGTGCGCTTGACGTTGCGGGTTTGCCGTTGGCCTGGTCCACCACCCGGGCGAAGCAGCGAGCCGCCCCACTCATCGCGCCCGGACACGCCGGCTGGTGGGTCACCCGGTCCGCGACGGGGACCGGTGTGGCGACGGCCGGCGAAGCGATCAACGCTCCCGCACTAGCAACAGCAGCGACGGCCACGAACAGACGAGACTTCACAGGACTCCCTCATGGACGACATGGACTCCACGTCCGGTCGCTGAAATTTCTCCTCGAAGCGGCCGCCAGAAATCGCTGCCCACCCAAAGGAATCCCCACCGCAGGCTCATGATTCGCCCCTTGGACGCCCCCGGCGCTCACCGGGTTCCACGCCGGACGAGCCGAGGTCAGGGCACAATTCCGCCCAACAGGGGACGACAGTCGCGACTGGTGCGCCGGGACCGGCCGGCCCGGCAGGATGCCCCCGTGACCCGCCTCGAGATCTCCGTCCCCGGCGCCACCCTCATCGCCGACCTCTACGACGCGCCGGCCCCACGCGCCGCGTTCGTGGTCAGCCACGGCTGGAGCAGCCAACGCCCCGACGACATCCCCGCAGCGCTGGCCGAGGCCGGGTTCACCGCGCTTGCCTACGACCTGCGCGGTCACGGGGAGAGCAGCGGCGACCTCGACACGATCACCGGACGGATGTGGCTGGAGGACCTGGTCGCGGTCATCGACCACCTCGCCACGCTGACGCCGGGCACCCCGATCGTCCTGGTCGGCGCCAGCTTCGGTGCGTACCTCAGCGTGCTGGCCAGCACCCACCGCACGGTCCGGGCCCTGGCCCTGCGGGTGCCGACCAACCTCCCCGACGCCGTGCTGGACATGGCCGTGGTCGACCTGGCCGGCTCCGCCGCGTTCCGCGACCGACCGCAGGGGCCGATGGGCCCGACCGACTCCCTCGCCCTGGCCGCGGTGCACGCCTTCACCGGCCCGATTCAGATCGTCGACGCGGACCTCGACGCGATCATCCCGACGCAGACCATCGCCAACTACGTCGCCGCCGTGCCCGACCCGACGAAACTGACCCGGCACACCCTGCGCGACGCCCCACACCACCTCGCGACGCCCGCGCTGCGTGCCGAATACATCAACCACCTCATCGGGTGGGCGACCCGGCTAACCTGAGCCGCGCCATGGCCGCGCCCCCCTTCCGCTCCCCCGACTCCGGCAACGGCTGGGGCCGGCACCGCCGCCAACCCTGGTCCGAGCTCGACGACTGGGACCGGATGACGTTGGCCACCGACACGGTGCTGATGACGGTCATCGGCGGCGAACTGCACGCACTCCTCTACCGCCGCCGCGACGCCCCCTTCGCCAACCGGTGGGCGCTGCCCGGCGTGTTCGTGAGCTACCCCGAGTCCGCCGAACAGGCCGCGCACCGCGCCCTGCGCGACAAATGCGGCCTGACATTCACCGGCCGGCTCGAGCGGCTCGACTGGTCCTGGGAGCCCGGCCGCGACCCGCGCGGCTGGGTCGGGTGCGTGACGATGATGGCCCTGCAACCCGCCGACGACGTGCGCCCCGCGATCGAGGCCATCCCCGGCGTCACCCTCGCCCGCATCGACGTGCCGTGGCCCGGCGAGACCGGTGGACCGGTACACATCGAGGTCGGCGGCAAGGCCGTCAAGCTCGCCTTCTCCCACGCCGACATCGTGGCCACCGCGGTGAAACGCCTACGCGGCAAGCTGCGCTGGACCGAGACCGCGCTGGACCTGATGCCACCCACCTTCACCCTCTCCGCCCTGCAACAGACCTACCAGGCGGTGCTCGGCGAGGCGGTCAACCGGGTCACCTTCCGCCGCCTGGTGCGCGACACCCTCAACCTCATCGAGCCCACCGGGGAACTGCAATCCGAGGTGAAGCACCGCCCGGCCGAACTCTTCCGTCGCCGCCCCTCCTCTTAGGACAGCTTCTGTCCTAAGCTTCGGCTATTAACTGTCCGAAGCTGGAGGCGTCATGGACGACCAGGTGTTCGTGCAACGGGTCATCGCCGCACCCCACGACAAGGTCTGGGCCGCGGTGCGCGGCGTCGACGGACTGGAGCGCTGGTTTCCGGTCATCGACGGCTGCCGGGTGGAGGGCAGCGGCGTGGGCTGCCTCCGGATCATGGACCTGGCCGGCGGCGGCGAGATGCGCGACCGCATCGAGGAGATCGACGACTCCGCCCAACGGCTGATCTACCGACGCCTGCAACACCCCTTCCCGACCAGCAAATACCTCGGCCGGGTCAACGTGCGCCCGCACGGCGACAGCGCCGTGCTGACCTGGACCGTGGACATCGACGTTGCCCCGGAGCAACGCGCCGAGCTCAACGGCTTCCTCACCGGCGCGATCAGCGACGGCGTGGCCGGGATGGCCGCCGAACTGGAGGGCACCCCGGCCTAAAATGGCCGCGTGGATTCAGTCGCGGAATGGTCGGCCGCCGCGGTGGTCTGGCTGACCGAGGCACTCCCAGGCACCGGTGAGGTGCGGCTCGAACCGATCGTTGCCGGGCACTCCAACATTGTGCTGGCCGCCCACCGCGGGCCCGACTCCTACATCGTGCGCCGCCCGCCCTTCGGCCACTTCGCGGCCAGCGCGCACGACGTGCTGCGCGAGGCCCGCCTGCTCACCGTCCTTGAACAGGTCGGCGCCACCCGCACCCCGCGGGTGGCCGCGATGGCCGAGGACCCACCCGGCCCCGCGTATGCCATGACCCGACTGCCCGGCCACGCCATCCGGCAGACCGAACCGGCCTGGCTGACCACGCCGGCCCAACGCAGCACGATCGCGACCAGTCTGGTGGAGACCCTCGCCGAACTGCACCGCTTACCCACCGCCCCGTTCGAGGCGGCCGGGCTCGGCCGCACCGGCGGCTACCTGACCCGCCAACTCAAGCGCTGGTCCGGCCAGCGCGACGAGTTCGTCGCGGCCGGGGTGCGGCCATTGGCCGACGAGCCCGCGGTGCGGGAGTGGCTGTTCGCGCATGCACCCGAGGAGCGGGCGAGCACGCTGGTGCACGGCGACTACAAGTTGGACAACGTGCTCGTCGACGAGCAGACCTGCACCGTCACCGGCGTGCTGGACTGGGAAATGGCCACCCTCGGCGATCCGCTGGCCGACCTGGGGTTCCTGCTCGCCTTCTGGCCCGATTCCCGCGAGGCCGTGGACTCCTTCGAACTGCTCGGCGACGTCACCCTGCACGAGGGTTACCCGGACCGCGCCGGGATGGTCGACGCCTACGCCAAGGCCATCGGCCAACCGATCGCCCTGGCCGACGTCACCTGGTACCAGGTGCTCGCCATGTGGAAGATGGCGCTGCTGCTCGAGGCCTCCTACACCCGCTTCCTGGCCGGTACCACGGACGACGAGTTCTTCGCCCGCCTGGACACGGCCATCCCGCGGCTGCTCGCCGCCACCCGTGACCTGAGTGCCGCGCTGGACCCTACCGGCGCGTAGGGCCTCCAGTACGGGGGCGTACTGTCGAGTAATGGACCACCGGATCTTCACCCTGCCGGGCGACGGGCTGACGCTGACCGTCGAGGCGGCCGGACCCGAGGACGGCCCGCAGGTACTGCTGGTGCACGGCGGCGGGCAGACCCGCGGATCGTGGGGCAGCGCGCTGGACGCCCTGGCCGGGCGCGGCTTCTGCGCGGTGGCCCTCGACCAACGGGGGCACGGGGAAAGCGACTGGTCCCCCGACGCCGACTACGAACCCCGGGACTTCGGCGCGGACCTGGTGGCGCTCGTGCCCGCCCTGGGCCGCCGCCCGGTGGTGCTGGTCGGGGCGAGCATGGGCGGCTGGGCATCCATGCTGGCCACCCCGCGACTGACCGGGGTGGTGTCCGGCCTGGTGCTGGTCGACGTGGTGCCCCGGCTGCGCCTGGAGGGCACCGAGCGCATCGTGGAATTCATGCGCTCGGCCCCGGACGGCTTCCCGGACATCGAGGCCGCCGCCGACGCGGTCGCCGCCTACCTGCCGCACCGCCCCCGCCCCGCGCTGACCCACGGGCTGCGCCGCAACCTGCGCGAACGCCCCGACGGCCGGCTGGTCTGGCACTGGGACCCGAAGATGGTGCACGGCCGCGGCTGGGATGTGCACGCCCGTCAACTGGAGGTCGAGGCCGCGGTCCGGCAGATCACCGTGCCGATCCTGCTGGTCCGTGGCGTGCTCTCCGACGTCGTCGACGACGAGGGCATCGTGCTGATGCGGGAACTCGCCCCGCAACTACAGGTCACCGACATCGCCGGCGCGGCGCACACCGCCGCGGCGGACAACAACGACGCGTTCGTCAGCACGGTCACCGACTTCGTCACCCAGCTACACCAGACCGCCGGCTGACCAGCGCTCAGCCGCCCATCATCGCCTTCATCCGCTTGTCCATCTCCTCCTCCGAGACGTCCTCGACGTGCGTGGCCAGGTGCCACTCGTGGCCCCACGGGTCGGTGATGGTCGCGCCGCGGTCGCCGTAGAACTTGTCCTCCGGCTCCGAGTTGCCCTTCGCCCCCGCGGCCACCGCACGCACGTAGGTGGCGTCCACATCCGGGACGTAGAGCATGATCGTCACCGGGCTGCCGCCCAGGTTGACCGGATCGCGCTGACCCTCCATACACAGGTCGGCCAGCATCACCACGGAATCCCCGAAGGCGATCTCCGCGTGGCCGATCTTCCCGTCCGGCCCGGGCATCCGGAACCGTTCGGTGGCCCCGAGCACCTCGATGTAGAACGAGATCGCCTCGGACGCCCCGTCGATGTTCAGGTACGGGGTGACCCGGGGGAATCCGTCGGGCACGAAATTGACCATGGTGGAACTCCTCGCGACGTTGGTGGGACCTTCCTGCAACCTAGATGCCCCGTCCGACGAAAACTCATCGCGGAAATGACCATCCGGTGCCGGCTTACGCTGGGCCGGTGGCGGGCACAGCACGCATCACGGGAGCGACGTTGGTCGCCCTCAGCCTGTTGGCGGGCTGTGTGGACTCCTCGACCGAGGCCGGCAACAGCACCCCGGGCGATCCCAGCAACCTGCCCCCGCATGCCGCTGCGGTCACCGGCCCGGCGCTGACCGGCACGGTGCAGAACGCGGCCGGCGCCCCGGTGCCGGGCGCCACGGTCACCGTGACCCTGCTGCGCAGTAAGGCCGAGCGCGCCTCGGTCGGCATCGGGGCCGCGTTCAGCCTGGGTCTGAGCTGTTTTACCGAGAAGCGCGGCTGTCAGGCCCCGACCAGCCACGGCACGGCCGCGCTGGACGGTTCGTTCGCGGTGCGCATGCCCACCAACAACGGGGACGCCCCGATCGGCGTGGCGCTCGGCGTGGTCGGCCCGTCCTCCCCCGATGACCCCGATTCCCGGGTGGGCACCAGCCTGGTGTTGCCCGCCAAAGATGCCGCCGGCGCGAAGGTCAACGTGCCGTTGGCGGGCGCCCCGGCGCAGCTGCGGGCCACCGGCACCAACCTGCAGGTGGTGATGCCGCCGGTGACCGGGGCCACCGCGACCGGCGCGGTCACCGTCACCGTCACCCAACTGCCCGCCGAGGGCGACGTCTCCACCGCGAAGACCGACCTCACCGAGAGCCCGGTGCGGCTGCCGTTCGACCTGCGCATCGGCGAGGACAGTCGGCTGCTGATCGACGCCACCCAGCCGGCGAAGGTCGCCAAGTTCGACGCCACGCTGTCCGCGACCCGGGTACTCGCCGGGGACACCGTGCCCGCCAGCCGCGGCGCCGGCTGCACTGTGACGGACAGTCAGGGAAAGCCGCGCAAGCAACGCCCGTGCGGGCTCACCGACGGAGCGCTCGGCGTGGCCTGGCAACCCGACGACGATCCGCGCTGCGCGAGCGGCCCGTGCCCGGGCACCGCGCAGCACGAGCACCGCGACGTGCTGATCACCCTGTCCCGGTCGGTGATCGCGACACTGCTGGTGGTCCGCGGCTGCGGGTTCACCTGCACGGTGACGGTCAGCGCGGACGGCAAGCACTTCCGCGACCTGCCCGCCCCGCCGTCCGGCGCCGGGACCGCGGGCTTCTATGTGCAGAAGCTGTCCGGGGCGCCGGTCCGGTACGTGCGGGTGCAAACCTCGACCGGCGGCTTCTTCACCAGCCTGCGCGAGGTCTCGGTCTTCGCCTAGGTAACGTGCGCGCATCAGCCGACAGCGAGGAGCGGTCACGTGAAGATCGACGGCAATGTCGCCCTGGTCACCGGTGGTGCCTCGGGCCTGGGCCTGGCCACGGTCCGCACCCTGCACGCCGCGGGCGCCGCCGTGGTGATCGTGGACCTGCCGAACTCGGCGGGCAAGGCGATCGTCGACGAACTCGGCAGCCGCGCCACCTTCGCCCCCACCGACGTCACCGACGCCGATGCCGTGCAGGCCGCGGTCGACGCGGCCGGCGCCCTGGGCACGTTGCGCATCTGCGTGAACTGCGCGGGCATCGGCATCGCGGAGAAGACCGTCGGCAAGAACGGCCCGGCCTCCCTGGAGGCGTTCTCCCGCATCATCACCGTCAACCTGATCGGCACGTTCAACGTGATCCGGTTGGCCGCCGCGCGCATCGCGGCCGCCGACGAGGTGGACGGCGAGCGCGGCGTGATCGTGAACACCGCTTCGGTCGCGGCCTTCGACGGCCAGATCGGTCAGGCCGCGTATTCCGCGTCCAAGGGCGGCATCGTCGGCATGACATTGCCCATCGCCCGCGACCTGTCCCAGCTCAAGATCCGGATCAACACGATCGCGCCGGGCCTGTTCCGCACCCCGCTGTTCGACACCCTGCCGCCCGAGGCGATCACCTCGCTGGAGGCGCAGGTCCCGCACCCGTCGCGGCTGGGTGACCCGAGCGAGTTCGCCGCGCTGGTCAAGCACATCGCGGAGAACCCGATGCTGAACGGCGAGACGATCCGGTTGGACGGCGCCATCCGCATGGCCCCGCGCTGAGGGCCGTGCTCGGCGTCGACGGTTGCCCGGATGGCTGGGTCGGGGCCCGGTGGGACGGCACGCATCTGACGCTGCATCACGCCGTGTCGATCGACCACCTACTCATCGCGGCCGGACGGCCGGACACGGTGGCGGTGGACATCCCGATCGGCTTGCTCGACGCCACCGCACGCCGCGCGGATGAGACCGCGCGGAAATTCCTGGGCGCGAAGGGTTCCTCCGTGTTCCCGGCGCCGACGCGTGCCGTGCTCGCGGCTGGGAACTTCGCCGATTACGCCGCCGCCAACGAACTCAACCGGAAGGTGAGCAGTCGCGGCCTGTCCCGCCAGTCCTTCGGCCTGCTCCGCAAGATCGCCGAGGTGGAGACCTGGCGGCACACCTGCGGTGTCGCCGTGCACGAGGTCCACCCCGAGGTCGCCTTCCAGGTGCTCGCCGGACGACCGCTGCGCGCGGGCAAGAAGACCTGGACCGGCGCCGGCGAACGCCGCGCCCTGCTCGCCGGCGCCGGCCTCCACCCACCCGAGGACGTCAACCTGCGCGGCGCCGGCGTCGACGACGTGATCGACGCCTGCGTGCTCGCCTGGAGCGCCCTCCGCATCGTCGCCGGCACGGCCGTCACCTTCCCGCCCAACCCCACCCCCGGCGAACCCATCATTCACGCCTGAGCCGGTACCGCCCGAAGCTGCGCTTCTCCCCCGAGCGTGTAGTTGTGCAGGCTTTTTCGCTCGTCCGAGCTGCACGACTACACACTCGGGTGACTCGCGCCCGCCTGCACACTCGGGTGACTTGCGCCCGCCTGCACACTCGGGTGCCTTGCGCACGCCTACAGGTCGCCCGCACCCATGCCGAGCGGGTTGGGCACCGGCAGCGTCCCCGTCTCGAACACGATGCGGGCCCACGGGGTGAGCAGGTCCGCCAACTCCTCGGTGCCGGCCACGCCCAATGCCGCCCAGGGCCCCTCGGCCGCGGCGTCGGTGGCCGCCTCGACCTCGGCGTGCAGCGCCGATCCGGCCGCGGTCAGCACCCCGTCCGCACCCAGCAACCCAGCCCGACGCATCGCGTCCACCTCGCCGGCCCAGACCTCCGCCGGCCACGCCCGGTGCACCTGCAACGTCTCCTCGGCGCTCTCCCCCGAGCCCGACTTCAACAAGTGCGCCCGCACCGGCGACACCTGACGCCCGATCAGCACCGCGTTGTGCCCGTCCCCGCGGTGCTCCCGCAGCACCGTCGTCGCCTGCCACAGCGCCAGGTGCGGCTCCTGCGGCCACGCCAATGCCTGGTTCGCCGCGGCCAGCACCCGCCCGGCCGTGTCCGCGGCCTCCGCCGCGACCCGGGCCAACTCCGCCGCCCGCACCATCTCCGGGGAATCGACCGCGACCCCGAACAACCGCCGCATCGCCGCGTCCATCCCGGCCAACCGCGCATCCAACGACCGCGCCGACGACGCGTACCCCCACGCATCCGGCAACGCCCGGCGCGCCCGATCCGGGTGGAAGTTGTAGAACACCGCGGTGGCCACCTCCGGCCCCACCTCACCCAGCGGCGCACATCGGGTCGCGCAGTAGCCCATCCAGAACCCGTGCATGCCCAGCGCGTCGGTGGCCGCCTTGCACTCCGGCGCGAAGTACGTCACCGCGTGCACCGGCTCGTACCGCGCCCACATCCGCCTCGCGAATCCCATGGGTCCCATCCTGCCGCGCCCAACCCGGGAGCGCCCTCCCCTCAAGCATTGCCGCTGCTTGACCGAAGCATTACGCGTCGTGCGGGTGCTGGAGGCGGCACCCGCACACAACTGGAGGGAACCCCCGATGCTGTACGCCCTGCTGCTGAGCGCCACGTTGTTTGTGGCCTCATGCCTCGCGGGCAGCCGCGCGCACGTGGTGACCGCGGCACAACGGGAAGCGGCGCTGAGCAGGCATGTCCAGCCGTTCCTCCAGGCGGTGCAGGCCGAGCAGGCCGGCGCCCTGGAATACCTGGTGCGTGCCGACGGCCGCAGCTGGCTGCTCATCGAACCGACGCTGCTCACCATGCTCCCCCAGCTGCCCTACGACGCCCGCGGCCGGCTGATCGAGGTGATGCGCGAGCGCGGCGCGGTGGCCGGCGCGTTGCGGGGCACCCGAGTGCTCAGCCGCCGTCGGGCCCACGCCGCCGAGACGTTGGGCACGCTGGCCCCCCAGACCTGCGCCCGGGAACTCCTCCGTCTGCTGGCGGACTATGACCCCGAGGTGCGCCGGGCCGCGATCCGCGGACTCGGGCACAGCGGCGAGCCCGCCGCCGCGAATGCCCTGATTGCCGGACTCGGCCGCCGCCGCGGCCTGGAGCCGGCCCTGGTCCTGCACAGCCTGGTGCGCCTGGGCAGCACCGCGGTCCCCGGCCTGCTCTGGGGCCTGGACGAGCGGCACCCCGGCGTGCGCGCCGTCTGCGCCGACGCCCTCGGCCTGATCGGCGCGCCCAACGCCACCGAGCCGCTGACCCTGCTGCTGTGCGACGACCCGGACCCCGAGGTCCGGGAGCGGGCGGCCCGCGCGCTGACCCGCATCGGGTCCCCGGCCGCCCGCGGCGCGGTCGCGGTCACCACGCCAACGTCATAGACGCGCAACAGCCCGGGTGGGCATTCTTCGCGGACGGAGCGATTGGAGAGCCCCCATGACAGCAACCTTCGACCCCCTGGCCTACAAGAACAGCACCCGCGCTCAATGGGATACCGCCGCGACGGCCTGGGACACCTGGGGCCCGACGATCGAGTCGTGGCTCGGCCCGACCACCGAGGTGATGCTCGACCTGGCCCGGGTCGGCCCCGGCGCGCGGGTGCTGGACGTCGCGGCCGGCTCCGGCGGCCAGACGTTGACCGCGGCCCGGCGGGTCGGCCCCACCGGGCGGGTGCTGGCCACCGACATCGCGCCGGCCATCCTCGCCCTGGCCGAACACAACGCCCACGCGGCGGGCCTGACCAACGTCGCCGTGCAGGTGATGGACGGTGAAGAGCTCGACGTCGAGCCCGCCGGGTTCGACGCGGTGATCAGCCGGGTCGGCCTGATCTATTTCCCGGATCGCATCGCCGCGCTGGCGGGCATCCGCCGCGCGCTGCGTCCCGGTGGCCGGCTGGCCGCGGTGGTCTATTCGACGCCCGCCAACAACGCTTTCTTCGCGATCCCGGTCAGCGTGATCCGGGAGCGCGCCGGCCTGCCCGCCCCGCCGCCCGGCGCCCCCGGCCCGTTCTCCCTGGGTCACCCCGGGGTGGCCGAGCAAACCCTGACCGAGGCCGGCTTCACCGACGTCGTCGCGGTACGCGTGGACGCGCCGCTACGGATGTCCTCCACCGCCGAGTGCATCCGTTTCGAGCAGGAGTCCTTCGGCGCCCTGCACCAGATGCTCGCCGGGCTCGACCAGCCCGGCCGCGATGCCGCCTGGACGGAGATCACCGAACGACTCCACGTCTACCAGGGACCCCACGGCTTCGTCGGACCCTGCGAAATGATCGTGGTCGCCGGTACCGCGCCTTAGGTCTCCATCCGGGACCGAGCCCGCTTCACCGTGTGCCGGGCGATCGACATGCGGTGCACCTCCGACGCCCCGTCGTAGATCCGGAACGCCCGGATGTCGGCGAAGATCCGCCCGACCACCATTTCCTCGGTGGTGCCCAGCCCGCCGCACAACTGCACCGAGCGATCCACGATCCGGTTCACCGCTTCGGACACGAACACCTTGGTCCGCGAGGACTCCTCGCTGCCCGGCACTCCGTTCTCCAGCTCCCAGCAGGTGTGCCAGAGCATGGCCCGCGCCGCGGCCAACTCGATCTCGTTGTCCGCGATCATCGCCTGCGCCATGCCGTGCTGCGCCAACGGCGACCCGAAGATCTCCCGGCGGATGGATCGGTCCAACGCAATGCCGTGTGCTCGGCGGGCGGCACCCAACCAGCGCATGCAGTGCGTCAAACGGGCCGGCGCCAACCGCACCTGCGCATAGGCGAATCCGCGCCCCGGCTCGCCGAGCACCGCGTCGTCGGTGACGTGCACGTCGCGCAGGCCCACCCGGCAGTGCCCGCCGGGCATCGTGGTGTCCAGCGTGCGCGCGTGCTCCTTGACCTCCCAGCCGGGGTTGTCCGAGTCGACCAGAAACATGGTGGCGCCCTCGGAGGAGTCCGCGCCGCCGCCGCCCTTGGCCATGACCACCGACCACGCCGCGCCCTCGGCGCCGGTGATCAGGTGCTTCTCCCCGGAGATCACCCAGCCGTCCTGCACCCGGCGGCACACCGTGCGCAACGCAGAAGGGTCCGATCCCGCGCCGGGCGGCGGTTCGGACATGGCGAAGCAGGACCGCACCTCACCGGCGACCAACGGCCGCAGGTACTTCTCCTTCTGCGGCGGCGTCGCGATCACGTCGAGCATGTGGATGTTGCCCTCGTCCGGCGCGTGGCAGTTCAGCGCCAACGGCCCGAGCAACGACATGCCGGCCTCTTCCAGCAGCACCGCCGCCTCGACCAACGAGAACCCGCCGCCGCCCAATTCGGCCGAGGCCTGCGGTGCCCACACCATCGCCTCGCGCGCCGCGGCCTGCAGTTCGCAACGCAGGTCGTCATCCACACCGCGGACGAACGCCTCCTGCTCGCGGGGGATCACCACCTCGGCCACGAAGTCCGCGATGCGGTCCCGCCATTCCGTACACCGAGGTGAGAGGGAGAAGTCCACGTTCAGTCCTCCGATCGTTCGCCGGCCCACGGGCCGAACGCCGCCAGTTCCCTGATCCGTGCCCCCAACGCGCGCAACTCCTCGTTGGGCTTGGCCCGCGCGGTCGCCCGGGCCACCGCCTCGGTGTTGAGCACCGCGTCGTACCGCTGGGACAGGAACGCCTTGATGTTGGTCGCCTCGCGATCCCCGAACGACTCCCGCCATTCCGCGATCAGCTCGTCCCAGGTCTTGCCGGGCACGAACTCGTCAGCGGGCAGGTAACAGATGACGTCCGGTGCGGACAACGTCTCCAACCGGATGCGGTGCGCCCGGTTGGCCCGAATGGCCCGGGTGAGCAGGTTCTGCATCCACCGGGCCTCCGCGCCCGGCAGTTTCCCCAGCGGCACCAACGCCCGTTCCGCGGCGGCGACGCGCCCCGAGGCAATCGCCCGTTGCGCCTTCTCCCACACCGGCGCGATCGTGGCGCGGGCGATGTTGTCCACCACGATCACGATCGCCGCGTCGGTGAAGTCCCACAGCAGACCGGCGGTGGCCAGCGAGGCCATCTGCTTGGCCCCGCCGACCGGGTAGACCACGCTCCACATGTCCAGGTCGTCGGCGAGCAGTCCGCCGAGCACCACTTCGTCGTGCTTTCCCTCGACGATGACGATGCAGCGCACCATCTGCAGCAGGTCCGCCGGGGTCAACCCGAGGTCCTCGCTCATCGATTCGCGTTCCAGTTCCGCGCGCAACGCCAGGTCCATCGGCCGGGCCACCGCCGCCCCGGAGCCGAGCCGGGTGACGTGCACCAGCACCGAACGCGACGGGTCCAGCAACGCCGGCGAGTGGGTGGCCACCGCGATGCGCACCCCGGACTCCGCCGCGATGCGGGCCAACGCGTCGGGCAGTTCGGCCTCGGCACGCCGGTGCAGGCCGGCCTCCGGCTCGTCGCACAGGAAGGTCACCGGTACCGACTCGCGGGCGGCCATGGACACCGACAGCGCACAGCACAGCGACGCCCACCGCTTCTGCGCGGTAGACAGCGCGGCCAGCGGAAGTGAGCTCCCGTCAGGGAAGCGGGCCACCCAGATCGGCAGCTCGCCCGCCAGCCACGCGTTGGGATCGCCCGGCGCGAACTCCAAGGCCGGAGCATCCGGGAACACGTAACGCAGGAACCGGCCGGCGTTCGCCGTCAACCTGCTCAGCAACGGCTCCACATCCGGGTGCAGCACGCTGCCGCCGGAGGCGAACGAGGCCAACACCCGCCCCGCCGCAGCGCGCAGGATGTGCTCGCGGGTGAGCCGGTCCACGTCCTCGGTGGTGGTCTCGTCGGTGACCATGGCGACCAACGGCGTGCTGACCGTGGCCACCTCCAGCACCGGCACCGACGCCCAGTCCGGCCAGCCGATCGCGACCACGTCCGGTTCCTGCCCGCGCCCGGTGATGAACGTCTCGGCGACATCGGACAGCTCGTGCCAGGGGAACCCAGAGTTGGACACCGCGAGTTCGTCCGCCTCGGCGTCCGGCTCGGGCTCCTCGGGCTGCGCCCGGTCCTGCAGGATCAGCGCGCCGCAGGCCGGGTCCAGCGGGGAAGCCGCCGCGTACACGCTCCACCGCGGCTCGTCGGGATCCCCGGTCGCCTTGAGCACGTAGTGCCCGCCGACGGTGATCTCGGTGATCGCCGCGGCGTGGAAGTGCATGAAGTCCCCGACGTGTTCCAGCTCGTCGAGCAGCATCTGTTGGGCGGCCAGGTGCGCGCCGACCAACTCGCGCAGGCTGGTCGGGCTGTGCGCCTCGTCCACCACCGCGGCGGTGAACGACCGGAAGTCGTCGAGCACCTCGGCGTAGTCGTCGCCGGGACCCTCCTCGTATTCCTCGTCACGGCGGCGGGCGAAGTGCGCGACCAGATCGCCGCGCATCCGGTTGAGGTGCTCGCGCATCGCCCGGGCCAACCCGTCGCGCCACAGGCTCCCGTGCCGGTCCAACCCGGCGGCAGCACCGGCCACCCGGATGTGCACCAGGCCGAGGCCACCGTCCACCCGGTGACCGCGCAGCGCGGCGATCATCGCGGTCAACAAGCGGGTCTTGCCGACGCCGTTGCGGCCGTACAACGCCAGCAGCGGCTCGTGCAGCGGGATGTGCACCCGGCCGATCGGGGCCGGCCCGCAGACGGTCACGCCCAGCAGGTGGACGTCCGACGGCGTCTCGGTCCTCGGGTCCGTCACGTTCGCCAGGCTAGTGTCCCGGCGTGGATCGCAGACTGCGGGCGGCGCTGGAGGGCGGCGGGGTCCTCGTGCTGACCGCGGTCGTCGCGGTGGTGGTGGATCAACGCGAGTCGGTCCCGATGGTGCCCGCGAAGGTCAGCCTGGTGACCGGCGTCGGCCCCGGCACGGTCAACGTGCACTTCCTGGTGCGCGGCGGCGGCTGCGACTCCCACGCCAAGGGACACCTGCACGGCCCGACGGTGCAGTACAGAACGAACTCCATCGACGTGAAGTTCCGGATGGACGAGGCCAACATCGCGCCCTGCCCCGGCGCGGACCCCGGTTTCGTCTACACGCTGACCTTGGTCACCCCGCTCGGCGAGCGCACGCTGCGCGACTCCACCGCCCACCCCCCGACCTCGTTTCCGATCGAGCCCGCCCGTTAAAGGCACCCGGGAAGACAACCAGGCAGGAAATAGCGGGAACTGGGCGGAACCCGGGCAGGGGTGCCAAACGTCGAAGCATCATGACGAATGCAGCCAACGACCTCAACGACTCCCGCCTGCTGACCCCTTCCGAGGTGGCCTCGCTCTTCCGGGTTGACGTGAAGACCGTGACTCGCTGGGCCAACGCGGGCCGGATCACCTCGATCCGCACGCTGGGTGGCCACCGCCGTTTCCGCGAGATCGAGGTGCTTGCGCTGCTGCGCGGCTCCTTGGTTCGTGGCATGGTGCCTGCGCAGGCCGCTCCGGTGGACTACCACCAGCGCGCCGGCCGCACCGCCTGACGCATCGCACCTGACGGGGCCCCCGCGCGTTAATAGCGCACGGGTCCCGCCAACGATCCGCTTGGTCGGCACCGGAGGGGGCAGGTAGGCCCCGCACCGCCGCGCGACCAGGAGGAATGACGTGGAGTCGGAGCAGCGTCCCCATTTATGGGATGACGCGTCCGTGGGGGGCCCGACTCCGCAGCAGCCGGCCGGGCCGCCGCCTGAGGGGGAGGCGGCGGTCCCCGGTCGGCCGACC
Organism: Sporichthyaceae bacterium; assembly: GCA_035644015.1. Classification (GTDB taxonomy): domain Bacteria; phylum Actinomycetota; class Actinomycetes; order Sporichthyales; family Sporichthyaceae; genus DASQPJ01. Next base: position 14,249 of record DASQPJ010000131.1, on the reverse strand, counting down.
GTTGTACTGCCGCCCGGACACCTATTCCCGCCGTTGCTGCGGGCCGAGGCCGCCACCATGACTTCTACGCATCCGCCGCCACCGCCGTTGCCGCCGTTGTTGCCAGTCGGCGAACCGCGGGGCATGCCATCGAGCACGCCGTCATCGACGATGATCCTGCCGCCGCCGGCCAAGCGCCGTCGGCGCTTCGGGCTGCGCCGCCGCCGCCTCGCCACGGCCCTGGTGTTGCTCCTGCTACTGCCCGTCATCGTGCTGGCAATCTGCGACGTCCGGCTGCACCGACAAAGTGTGTGGCCCGCAGCGAGCACCCGCCCCGCGGCCACCCCCGGCGCGGACTGGCTCATCGTGGGCTCGGACAGTCGCGAGGGGCTGTCCGCCGCGCAGCGCAAACAGCTGGCCACCGGCAGCGCCGCCGGGCAACGCACCGACACGATGATGCTGCTGCACATTCCCGCCTCCGGGGGCGGACCGACGCTGATCAGCCTGCCCCGCGACTCCTACGTGGCGATCCCGGGGCACGGGCAGAACAAGCTCAACGCCGCCTACGCCTTCGGCGGGGCACCGCTGCTGGTGCAGACCGTGGAGGGCCTCACCAAGATCCGCATCGACCACTACGCGGAGATCGGCTTCGGCGGGCTCTACGATCTGGTCAACGCGGTCGGCGGGGTGCCGATGTGCCTCAACCAGGCGGCGAAGGACCCCAAGGCCGCCCTGAACGTGAAGGCCGGCTGTCAGACGCTGGACGGCCAGGAGGCGCTGGGTTACAGCCGCTCCCGCGCATCGGCCCGCGGCGACCTGGACCGGGTGGGCCACCAGCGCTCGTTGATCACCGCGTTGCTGCACAAGGCAACCAGCCCGCTGACCCTGCTCAACCCGGTGCACACGTTCCGGTTGGTCAAGGACGGTCCCGGCGCGGTCGCGGTGGCGCACGGCGACCACCTGACCGACCTGGCTCGGCTGGCCTGGGCGGCGCGGTCGTTGGGCGACGACGGGACCACCACCACGGTGCCGATCGGCCGGGTGTTCCGGGTGTCCGGCGTCGGTGACGTGCTGAGCTGGGACTCCACCCGCGCGCAGGCCATGTTCGACGCCCTGCGCCACGACAAGCCGGTCCCCAGCACCGCACTGGCGACCTAGACCCGCCCGCCCGGCAGGATGGGCGGGAACATGACGACGCCTCTGCTCAGCCTGCTGCCCGGCGAACCCGATCCGGACTCCATCTTCGAGGCGTTCACCGACTGGGTGACCAGCACCGGGCTGGAGCCCTACCCGGCGCAGACCGAGGCGCTGATCGAACTGGCCTCCGGGTCCAACGTCATCCTGACCACACCGACCGGGTCCGGTAAGTCGTTGGTCGCCACCGGCGCGCATTTCGCCGCGCTGGCCGCGGGCCAACGCACCTTCTACACCGCGCCGATCAAGGCGCTGGTCTCGGAGAAGTTCTTCGCGCTCTGCGACCTGTTCGGCGCGGAGCGGGTCGGCATGCTCACCGGCGACGCGTCGGTGAACCACGGTGCGCCGATCGTCTGCGCGACCGCGGAGGTGCTGGCCAACATCGCGCTGCGCGAGGGCGTGAGCGCCAACGTCGGCCAGGTGGTGATGGACGAGTTCCACTTCTACACCGAGCCCGACCGGGGTTGGGCGTGGCAGGTGCCGCTGATCGAACTCACCAACGCCCAGTTCCTGCTGATGTCCGCCACCCTCGGCGACGTCAGCCGGTTCCGCGACGACCTGATCCGGCGCACCGGGCGCGCCACCGCGGTGGTGTCCAATGCGGTGCGCCCCGTCCCGTTGCACCACACCTGGGCGCTGACCCCGATCCACGAGACCATCTCCGATCTCCTGACGTCACGTCAGGCCCCCTTGTACGTCGTGCATTTCACCCAGGCCGAGGCCATGGAACGGGCCTCCGCGCTGTTGTCCGTGACGCTGTCCACGCGGGCAGAGAAGGACGCCATTGCCGCGGGAATCGGGGACTTCCACTTCGCCCGCGGCTTCGGCGCGTCGTTGTCCAAGCTGTTGCGGCACGGCGTCGGGGTGCACCACGCCGGGATGCTGCCCAAGTACCGCCGGCTGGTGGAGCAACTCACCCAGGCCGGGCTGCTCAAGGTGATTTGCGGTACGGACACGCTCGGCGTCGGCATCAACGTGCCGATCCGCACTGTGCTGTTCACCGGGCTGACCAAGTTCGACGGGCACCGCACCCGGCTGCTGCGCGCTCGGGAGTTTCACCAGATCGCCGGGCGGGCCGGGCGGGCCGGCTTCGACACCGTCGGCTACGTGGTGGTGCAGGCGCCCGAGCACGCGGTGGAGAACGCCCGGCGGGTGGCCAAGGCCGGCGACGACCCGGTGAAGCTCAAGCGCGTGCAGCGGGTGAAGCCGGAAGAGGGCAGGGTGTCCTGGACCGAGGAGACCTTCGACCGCCTGGTGGCCGCCGAACCCGAGGCATTGATCTCCCGCATGCGGGTCAGCCACTCGATGCTGCTCAACGTCATCGCCCGGCCCGGCGACGGTTTCGAGCACATGCGTCGACTGCTGCGGGAGAACGACTCCGACCGGCCGCGGCAGAACCACATGATCCGCCGGGCGATCGCGATCTACCGAGAGCTACTGGCCGCGGAGATCATCGAGAAGTTGGCGGAGCCGGACGCGACCGGGCGCTGGGTGGTGCTCAAGGTCGACCTGCAGGCCGATTTCGCCTTGAACCAACCGCTGTCCTCGTTCGCACTGGCCGCGCTCGACCTGCTCGACCCGGACTCGGAGACGCACACCCTGGACGTCGTCTCGGTGCTGGAGTCGACGTTGGAGGACCCGCGTCCGGTGCTGTTCGCCCAACAGAAAGCCGCCAAGGGCGAAGCGATCGGGGCGATGAAGGCCGACGGCATCGAGTACGACGAACGCATGGAACGGCTGGAGGAGATCAGCTGGCCGCAACCGTTGGCCGAGCTGTTGGAGGCCGCCTACGAGATGTACCGGCAGGGCCACCCGTGGATCGCGGAGTACCCGCTGTCGCCGAAGTCGGTGCTGCGCGAGATGGCCGAACGCGCCCAGACCTTCGGCGAGTTCGTGTCCGGCTACGGACTCGGCCGCGCCGAGGGCCTGCTGCTGCGCTACCTCACCGACGCCTACCGGGCGCTGCGGCAAACCGTGCCGGAGGCGGAGAAGACCGAGGACCTCGACGACCTGATCGCCTGGCTCGGGGAACTGATCCGGCAGACCGACTCCAGCCTGCTCGACGAGTGGGAGTCGCTGGTGGCCGGCGCCCCGATCCCGCGGGAACGTCCGGTGGAACCGCCCCCGCCGCCACCGATCACCAAGAACATTCGCGCGTTCACCGTGCTGGTGCGCAACGCGCTGTTCCGACGAGTGTTGCTGGCCGCGGGCCACAAGTGGGCCGACCTTCAAGAGCTCGACGGCGAGCAGGGATGGGGCGCACCGGAGTGGGTCGCGGCAATCCAGGCCTACAACGAGATGCACGGACCCCTGCCCACCGGACCCCCGGCCCGCGGCCCGCACCTGCTGGTGATCGACCGGGCCCCGGAGGGTCAACCCGGCATCTGGGCTGTGCGTCAGATTTTCGACGACCCGGACGGGGATCACGACTGGGGCATCCGGGCCGAGGTGGACCTGGCCGCCTCCGACGAACAGGCGGCTGCCGTGCTGCGGGTGCTCCACGTAGGGTCGTGGTAGCACCAGGTCGAGCGGGGAGCGAGCGATGAGTCAGCCCGGGGACGAGACCAACGATCCGTTCGCACCGCCGACGGAATCGACAGAACCACCGGCGCCACAGCCACCGCCGGCGCCACAGCCACCGCCTCCGCCACCACCCGGCGCCCAGCCATGGGAACAGCCCTACCAGCCCCCGGCAGCTCCCCCGCCCGCCGCGCCGCCGCCCGGCTACGGCCAGCCCCCGCCGGGCTACCCCCAGCAGCAGCCCTACGGAGCCCCTCCGGGCTACGGCCAGCAACCTCCCCCCTATGGCACCCCACCCGGCTACGGCCAGCCGGCCTTCGGCGCCCCCGGCGCGCCCAAGCCGAGCAACTACCTGCCGTGGGCCATCGCCAGCACGATCCTGTGCTGTTTGCCGTTGGGCATCGCCTCGATCGTGTTTGCGAACCAGGTGAACGCGAAGTACGCGGCCGGGGACTACGCCGGCGCCGTGGAGGCCTCGCAGAAGGCCCGTAACTTCGCGATCGCCGCCGCGGTCATCGGGCTGGTAGTGGGGATCGTCTACTTCATCGCGGCCAACTCGAACTCATGAGCCTCGCGGTTGCCTCGCGCAGCGCGGCCTCCTCGCTACGGCGGCTGCCGGCGGTGTCGGCGCCGTTGGCCACCCTCACCGCCACGGCAACGGCGTTGGCAACCCTCGCGGTGCGCAACCCCGAGCAGCCCGGCCATTACCCGGTCTGTCCGTTCCACGCGATGACCGGGCTGTGGTGCCCGGGCTGCGGCTCGCTGCGCGCTCTGCACGCGCTCACCCACGGCGACCTGGCCACCGCGATGCAGCGCAACATCCTCGCCGTGCTGGCGGTGCCGTTCCTGGCCATGGCCTGGGTGGCGTGGCTGGGGCGCACCTTGGGTCGACCGCGCAGCACGCGCGTCGCACCGCCCGCCGTCCTGTGGGGCCTGCTGGTGCTCATCGTCGCGTTCGGGGTGGTTCGCAACCTGCCGGGCGCCGACTGGCTGGCGCCTCAGCCGTAGCCCAGTTCGTCGAGGCGGTCGTCGTCGATGCCGAAGTGGTGCGCGATCTCGTGCACCACGGTGATCTCCACCTGTTCGACGACTTCGGCCGGCGTCAGGCAGATGCGCAGGATCGGGTGCCGGAAGATGGTGATCCGGTCCGGGAGTACGCCGCTGTACCAGCCGTCGCGTTCCGGGAGTGGGACACCGTCATAGACCCCGAGTAGATCCGGATCGTCCGCGGGCGGGTCGTCCTCCACGAACACCGCGACGTTGTTCATCAGCGCGGTGAGCTCTTCGGGCAACAAATCCAGGGCCTCGGCGACGAGCGTTTCGAACTCGCCCCGGTCGATATTCAGCACCTGGTCATTCTGGCCCCCCGCCGGTTCCCCCTCACGTAACGTCGTAAATCGACTACCCACGGGGAAGGGGTGGTACGTGCTCGATCGCCTCCACGTACCGCGCACCCCCGAGGTGTTGCGCAAGTGGCCGCGGGTGACCCTGCGGCGGGCCGGTTACGTGGTGCGCCGGGTGCCGCTGCCGCGCGCCGAAATCCGCCGCCGAGCGCTGAGCGTGGTGGGCGTGATCGGCGTCGCGCTGCTCGGCGCCTGGTTGGGCATCCTGGTGGGCGGCCAGGAGACCACGCCGGTGGGCCCGGTGAGCACGCACATGGCCGCCAAGCTGAGCTGGTCCGGGGACACCGACGTCAAGGTCGGCCCGCTGGGCACCCTGCATCTGGATACGCACGACGGCCCACTCGGGGTGTCGGTCAGCGTCGAGGCGCTCAACGTCGTGGACGCGCAGAAGTTGGTCAACGACCCGAACTCTCTCAACGGCCTGTCCGCCTGGGTATCCCGCGATCTCAAGCACGCGGTGATCCACCTGGTGATCCGTTCGGCGGTGTCCGGGGTGGCCGGCGGCGTGTTGTTGTCGGTGCTGGTCTATCGACGACGGTGGCGGCGCATCGCCGCGGTGGGCGTCACCTCCGCGGCGACCGTGCTGGGCACGTTCGGCGTTGCGGCGGCCACCTGGAATCCGCGGGCCGTCTCCGAGCCCACCTACACCGGCTTGTTGGCCAACGCGCCGGCACTGGTCGGCAACGCGAAGGACATCGTGGCCGGCTTCAGCTCCTACAGCCAGGAGTTGGCGAAGCTGGTCGGCAACGTCTCCAAGCTCTACGACGTCACCTCCACGCTGCCCGGATACCAACCGGACTCGTCCACGATCCGGGTGCTGCAGGTCTCCGACATTCACCTGAATCCCGCGGCGTGGAACGTGATTCGCTCGGTCAGCCAACAGTTCGCGGTGCAGGTGATCGTCGACTCCGGCGACGTCTCCGACCACGGCAGCAGCGCCGAAGAGCGCTTCACCAAATCGATCTCGACGCTGAAGGTGCCGTACGTGTTCATCCGCGGCAACCACGACTCATTGGTTATCCAGCAGGCGGTGGCCGCCAACCGGAACGCGGTGGTGCTGGACAACGGGCAGGTGCGCGAGGTGGCCGGGCTGCGGTTCACCGGCGACGGGGACCCCCGGTTCACCCCGGACAAGACGGTGGACACCGCGGGCGAGGACGCGGTCATGGAGGAGGGCCGCATCTTCGCTGGCGACATCGAGGCGCAGGTCCCGCGTCCGGACGTGGCGATCGTGCACGACCCGGTGATGGCGAAGGGACTGGACGGCCTGGTGCCGCTGGTGCTGGCCGGGCACCTGCACAAGCGCAGCACCCAGGTGATGGCGCTGGGCACGCGGCTGTATGTGGAGGGCAGCACCGGCGGCGCGGGCCTGCGGGCGCTGGAGGGCGCGGCCCCGACCCCGATCGAGTGCACGGTGTTCTACTTCGACGCCGCCACCAAGAAGCTGCAGGCCTGGGACGACGTCACGCTGGGCGGGCTGGGCCTGGCCTCGGCGCAGATCAGCCGCACGCTGGCCCCGGAGACCGTGGCCCGACTCAACGCGCCGAAGCCCACCACGGCCCCGGCCGCGGCCAAGACCAAACCTCGCAAGGCACCGGCGGTACCGCAGGCGGCGGCCGCGGCGGCCACGGACCCGCGGGCGGGCACCCGCCGCTGAGCCGGGCCGCTTATGCTGGCGCGGGCTCCGGCTCCGCCGGGTATCCGCTGCCCCCATCGTCTAGTGGCCTAGGACGCCGCCCTTTCAAGGCGGTAGCACGGGTTCGAATCCCGTTGGGGGTACGAGCGGCAGGTATGTCACACTGTTCCGCGCACGAGGTCCCGTAGAGCAGTTTGGAGTGCTCGTCACCCTGTCAAGGTGAAGGTCGCGGGTTCAAATCCCGTCGGGACCGCCCCAGTACGCAATGCCCTCGAACCGCCCGGTTCGGGGGCATTTTGCATGGTCAGAGGCGGGGGACAGATCGGGCATTCCGGGCGTCGAGGATTGCCGGCCGGCGTACCGGGCAGGTCTTCGGGGACGGCAATGCGCCGTGAGACGACGACGAACGGAGGCCACCATGGGTCTGGGCGTAGGCATCTTTCTGGTCGCAGTCGGCGCGATCCTCACCTGGGCAGTGAACGTGACCACGAGCAGCGTCGACCTGCAGAGCGTCGGGGTCATCCTGATGATCGTCGGCGGCGCCGGGATCGTGCTGTCGATGATGTTCTGGAGCAGCTGGGGCGGCGGCATGGGCGGTGGTCGACGCACGCAGGTCACCGAGACCACGACGGCGGACCCGCGGTACGCGCCCCCCGTCGGCAGCCAGCGCACCGTGCACGACGAGCAGCGCTGGTAACCGCAGCATGCGCACCCTGGCCGGGCGGCTAGACTCGCGGGGTTCCAAGCCCGGCCAGGTAGCTCAGTTGGTACGAGCGACCGCCTGAAAAGCGGTAGGTCGGCGGTTCGACCCCGCCCCTGGCCACCGGGGATGACACGCCCCGCCCGAGAGATCGGGCGGGGCGTTTTCATGCGGTCGCTACGGTTCCGGCCATGGAGACGGCGCCCTATGACGTGGACGCGCTGAAGCTGCTGTCCGCCATCCGCGTGCGCCGGCATGTGCGGGCGGCGGGCCGGTTGGGGCTCGTCGCGATCCCCGGCTGGCCCATCGCGGTATGGGCGTGGGGCGCGGGAGCCCCCCACTCCCGCCTGCAGCAGCACCTGCACGAGCACCGCCTGCCGGTGGTGGTGGCTGCGGCGGGCATGGTGGTCATCGCGGGCTCAGCCAGCAGGATCCGGTGCCGGAGGCGACCCAGCTGGCCGCGGCGATCGCGCACCGCGGCATCCCGCGCTTCCGCAGCGACATCGACCCGCAGCCGACACCGAAAGCCACGTCCCGACCGACCGGGAAAGCACGTAGCCGATGACGAGTGAGCACGAGGCACCGGACTTCGGGCCGTACGACGTCGACGCGCTGCAACTGCTCAACACCGTGCGAGCTCGCCACATGCTGCGCAACGTGGCCCGGGCCTGCGTTCTCGCGTTCCCCGGATGGCTGGGGCTCACCCTCGGCCTCGAGGCCTTGGTCTCTGAGTCGAACCCGCTGTGGCGGAAAATCGACGACAGCATCCCGACGGGACTGGCATTCACCGCGTTCATGCTGGGGCTGACCCTGCTCGCGTTGCTCTACTCCCGGTTGGCCCTGGCGGGCGCCGGTGCCGTGGCGGCGAAGCTGGTCCCGTTGATCGGTTCCGCCCTGGAGCCGCAGGTCGTCCGCGGCCAGGGGGAAGCCGCCGGACTGGTCGGCATGCTCCGCCGCAAGCCGCTGATCAACTTCGGCGCCATCATGTTCGGGCTGCTCTTCGTGGGCATAGCCGTCCTGGGCGCGGTGGTTCTGCCGGGCGCCTGGTCGGCGGCGCACGGCCACGGCGAGGTCGTGACCATCGGTGAGGACGCCGAGATCAGCCGGGTGGCGAGCAACGGCCACGGGCCGAACTACTACCTGCGCACTCCCCACGGCGAGGTCATCGCGGAGAGCTTGCACCGACGCCCGCACGAGGGCACCCGCTGGGCCATCTCCCACGGGCACGCTTACCTGGTCGGCGGTCACGGCTATCTGGTCGGCGTATTTCTCATCGGGGTCGGCGCGGCGGGCGTCTTCGGCACGGCGAAGTACGTCCGATGGAGCGCCCGGAACGAGCGGAAGCTACGGGTGGCCGCGGGCGAGGTGCCCATCGCCACGTCGCTGGCCGCCTTCGCTGCCGGGCGTCATGTCGTGCTACGCCTGCCGCCCAATTCGCGCGAGTTCACCCTGGGTCTTCCGCCGGGCGAACCGCCGGACCCACCCGGGGCGCCGCCCAAGAAGTTCACCGTCGGGATCCCGGTCGCGATCGGCGTGATCGTGCTGGGGTCGGTTGCCATGCGCGACCTTGGCGGTGATGACAACTCCGCCCCGGCCACCGCGGCGGCCTCCGCGTACACCCCGCCGCCGAGCGCCACACTCGCCTACCTCGCGGCCGCCGCCTGGCGCCCGCGGGTGGTTCTCGACATCGGCACGGCGCTGGACCGCGCCTTGCTGGCGAGCGAACTCGGTCTGAACGTCCAACAGTCACGCGCGCTAGGCCAGATGTGGTCGGGGACGACGCAGACCACGGACGACGTACCCGGCGGCCCGGTGAACGGCTTCATCGACGTGGCGGACCTGGGCAGCATTCCGTGCGATCAGGCAGTACCCGCCTTGATAGCGAACGAACTGCGCCCATACCTGAGCATGACGCCAGTGGAATTGACGGGCATCCCGCGCGGCTGGCGCGCCGTCAAGGAGCAGATCTCCCGGGACGGACCATTCGTGAAGCTCGTGGGCTGCCAATCCGGGACCCTGATCACCGTCCACGTCGACGCGTACAACACCGTCACCGACCTGATCGGCCCAACCTCCCGCTTGGCCACCGCGATCACGCACCGCGGCATCCCCGGCTTCCGCGCCGACATTTCCGGCGCGCCGTCGCCAAGCACCAACGCGCCCCGGCCGATGGCTTCGGCCGGGGCGTCGGCGAGGTGACGCGGGGTCAGTACGAGCCGCGCCCGGCCGCCCTCCAGTACCCGCGGACGTAGTCGGCGACCCGCGTGCCCAGCTCGGTGCCGGCGTCGAGGTCGGTGCGGGTGTGCACCCCGGCGTAGAGGCGGCTGATGCTCGCCTCGTCGGCCACCGCCTCGTAGGACGGGTAGGTGCGGGTGACGCCGGTCACCGCCTCCGAGGTGGCGCTGACGTCGTAGCCGGTGCCGAAAAAGTGGCGCAGCACGTCGGCCGCGGCAGAGCTCACGGCGCTGTGCGCGCCGGGGTAGGACGGGTCCGGCGGGGTGGTGGCCAGCGGCGTCCAGTTCGGGTCGCCGGACTCGCGGATCGCGGTGACCGGCCGCCACCGCAGGTAGTGGTATTTGGCCTCGTACATGGCGATGACGTCATCGGCCAGGGCCAGGTTGAGCTCGGCGAACATCTGCGCGGTGGTGAACAGCCCGACGTGGTGCCGGGTCGCCTCGTGCTGCGCGATCTCGTTCCAGGTGTTCCAGATCGGCACGGCCCAGAACTTGGCGGTGTCGCTCTGCGCTGCGGTACGGGTGGTGGAGGTGTCCTGACCCAGCTCGCGCACCTCGTGCAGCGCCGTGGTGTACGTGGCGCTGGTCAGCCCTGGCGGGGCGGCCGGACGGAACTGCGCGCCCTGGCGCAGCACGAACGGCTTCACCTCGCCCCAGTGGGTGAACACCGGTGCGCCGAAGGTCGGCGGCGCGGGCCGGTACGCGCCCGGCGCGGCGCCGGCGGCGGGCGTGGTGCCCGCGTCCTGCGAGCCGTCGGCGGCGCGGGCGGCGAGTTCCTTGGCGGCCACCGCCTTGCCGACCGCGGTGCCGTACTCCTTGCCCTCACCGTCGGGCATCGCGGCGAGTTCGCTGCTCAGCAGCGCGTCCAAGTCGGAGGTCGCCTTCGGGTACAGCGCGGCCAGGGTGTCGTGGGCGGCCTGCGCCGCAGCCGCGTCCGGCCGCGACCCACCCTCGGCGTCCACCGCGACGAGGTAGGGCTTGCCGCCGTCGACGGAGACCACCGCGTCGTAGATCGCGGCGTGCACCAGCGCGAAGCTGCGCGTGGGGTGGATGGTGGCCGGCTGCGCCCCGGCGGTGCGCACGATCTTCAGCAGGGCCTGATTCCAGTCGAGCACCACCGACGCGTTGTTGCTGCCGGGGGCCGGCGCCGGACGCGGCGCCGCCGTGGCCGGGGCGACGACCATCGTCGTTGCCGCAACCCCGATTGCCGCTGCCAACGTGAGCTTCCTGTTCATCTCCAACTGCCTCTCCGACGCGGGGCCGCGTCGACGCGGCCGGACACATGTCGCGAACAGGTAGTCAGGGGGGTTACAGCCGCCGCGATCTACGATGGGGACATGGCCACCGCAACGGCACGGCAGCAGCATCGCCTGCTGCTGCTGTTCGCCCTGCTTGCCGCCGTGTTCGCCATGCATTCCCTGGACGGCACGCACGCCGCGGCCACCCCGGTAACGGCGCCCGCTTCGCACACCATGACCATGGCCATGCCGATGCCGGACCTGCCCGAGCACTCGACGGACAACGCCTGCCACGACATGGCCCAGATAGCCGGCGGTTGCCTGGCGCTGCTGGTGGCCGTGGTGGCGGCCGGCGGATTGCTGCCCCGGCGGGGTTCGGTCCCCCTCCGTACGAACCCGCTCGGTCAACCCACCGCGCGGCCGGGCCCAGCGCCCCGACCGAACGCCCCACCGGATCTCACCGTGCTGAGCGTCTGCCGGACCTGAGGGACCGTCACCCGCATACCGCGGGCGCGCTGTCCTCCATCCGTCCTGCCCGGAATCCGGTGATCCTGATGACGTTCGGCCATGTCCCGTTGGACCGGCGCACGTTGCTGCGCCTCGGCGCGCTCGGCGCCGGCTCGCTCGCCCTCACCGCCTGCGGCGGCAGCACGGCCGAGCCCACAGCTCTGATCAGCCCGGACGGCCCCGAGGTGCAAGCCGCCGCCGCCCGGCGCGCCGGCAACGGTCGGGTGCGCACCGTGTCGCTGCGGCCGACCCCGGCCACCGTCGACCTCGGCGGGGTGCAGGTCGCCACCTGGACCTACGACGGAGCGCTGCCCGGCAAGGAAATCCGGGTGCAGCGCGGGGACACCATCGAGGTGACCCTCGCCAATGAGCTGCCCACCCAGACCACCGTGCACTGGCACGGCCTGGCCCTGCGCAACGACATGGACGGCATGCCCGGCGTCACCCAAACGGCCATCGCCGCGGGTGCGACGTTCACCTACCGCTTCGTGGTGGACACCGCCGGGACGTACTGGTTCCACCCGCACACCGGCCTGCAACTGGACCGCGGCCTGTACGCGCCGCTGATCGTCGAGGACCCCACCGACCCGGACGTCGACGCCGACTGGGTCATCGTGCTGGATGACTGGCTCGACGGCATCGACGGCGCCACCCCGGACAGCGTCTACGCGTCGCTACGCAAACCGATGGGCGCCATGCACATGGATGGCCCCGGCATGCTGATGGGCGCGCACAGCGCCGCCCTCGGCGGGGACGCGGGGGACGTCGCCTACCCGCACTTCCTGGCCAACGGCCGGATCGCGGACGCCCCGCCGGAGTTCAGCGCGCGCCCCCGCGACAAGGTGCGCATCCGGCTGATCAACGCCGGCGCGGACACCGCGTTCCGGGTGGCCCTGGCCGGGCATCGGTTCAGCGTCACCCACGCCGACGGCTACCCGGTGAAGCCGATCGACGCGGACTGTCTGCTGATCGGCATGGGTGAGCGCTACGACGTCACGGTCACCCTGGCCGATGGCGTGTTCCCACTGGTCGCCGCCGCCGAGGGCAAGGACGGCTTGGCCCGGGCATTGGTCCGCACCGGCGCCGGGACAGCACCGGCCGCGGACTTCCGGCCCACCGAGCTCACGGCGGCCCCATTGGCCCTGGACCGACTCGTCCCCCGCGGGGAGGTGGAACTGCCGGCGCGCAAGGTCGATCGGACCCTGCAGGTTCGGCTGACCGGCGGCATGAAGGACTACAACTGGACGATGAACGGGGCCGCGTTCGACCCCGGCGCGCCGCTGACGGTCCGTCAGGGCGAGCGGGTGCGGCTGAACTTCCGCAACGACACCACGATGTGGCACCCGATGCACATCCACGGCCACACCCTCGCCGTCGGACCCAACGGGGTACGCAAGGACACCGTCTCGGTGCTGCCCGGCAAGACGGTGGTCACCGAGTTCGACGCGAACAATCCGGGCCAATGGATGCTGCACTGCCACAACGCATATCACCTGGAAGCGGGCATGATGCGCGATCTCGCGTACCGACGCTGAGGGTTCGCCCGGGCAGGCACGGGCCGGCTACAGCCGGCGCCAATCGCGCTCAAAGGTAAGCCCCGCACAGTAGGTCCCGCATGCGACTCAGCACGAGCGCACAGTTCGGGTGGGGACCTGATGACTCTGTTTACCGACGGCCGACCCGCCGCCGCGACGCACGACCGTGCGCCGCAGCGCCGACCGGTCACGCCGAGTTGGTGGCGGGACGCCGTCTCGCTCGCCACGTGGGCGAGCCTGCTCATCGTGGCCACGCTGTGGTTGCGCGGCGGCGGCGCGACCGACCTCGACTCACCCACCCAGACCTACCTCAGCCTCGGCCGGATCACCGGCCTGGTGTCGGCGGACCTGCTGCTGATCCAGGTGCTGTTGATGGCCCGGGTGCCGATGATCGAACGGGCCTACGGGCAGGACGAGCTGGCCCGTCGGCACCGCCTGGTCGGCTGCACGTCGTTCTTCCTGATGGTCGCGCACATCGTGCTGATCACCCTGGGCTACGCGGGCCAGGACGCCCGCAATGCGATCGTCGAGGCCTGGCGGCTGACCGTGGACTACCCCGGCATGCTGCTCGCCGTGGCCGGCACGGCCTGCCTGGTGCTGGTGACTGCGACGAGCATCAAACGGGCCCGGGCCAAGCTGCGCTACGAGTCGTGGCACCTGCTGCACCTCTACGCATACCTCGGTGTCGGACTGGCACTGCCGCACCAGTTGTGGACCGGCCAGGACTTCCTGGACAGTCACCTGGCCACCGTCTACTGGTGGACGCTGTGGGCGGCTGCGGCAGGTGCCGTCATCGTCTGGCGCATCGGCATCCCGCTACATCGGACGCTGCGCCACGACCTGTGGGTCACCGCGGTGGTACCGGAGGGGCCGGGCGTGGTCTCGGTACACATGACGGGCCGTCAGCTGGATCGCCTGCCGATCGCCGCCGGCCAGTTCTTCACCTGGCGCTTCCTCACCCGACCCGGCGCGAGCAAGGGGCATCCCTACTCACTGTCCGCGGCGCCGACGAGCAACACGCTGCGCATCACCGTCAAGGACCTCGGCGACGACAGCCGCTCACTGGCCCGGCTCCGCCCCGGCACCCGGGTCGCCATCGAGGGCCCGTACGGCCGGCTGCACGCCGGCGTCCGCACCCGCCGCAAGGTCACCCTGCTGGCCGGCGGCATCGGCATCACACCGCTGCGGGCGCTGCTCGAGGAACTGGCCCAGGGCCCCGGCGATGTCACGTTGATCTACCGGGCGCGCAACGAGGCCGAGGTGATCTTCCGGCGTGAGCTGGAGACGCTGACCGCGGCCCGCG
>DASQPJ010000130.1:0-5504 GCA_035644015.1 Sporichthyaceae bacterium | reverse complement strand
TGCTGAGGCGTCGTCAGTCCACCAAGGCTTCGACGGTGACCGGTCGGCCCGGGTCGTGGGCGCCCAGCCGGAAGCCGAAGGTGTTCCCGCCGAGCACGACGTAGCGGGCCTGCACCGGGTGGCGCTTGCCGTCGAGTGCGCTCTGCCAGGCGGTGGGCGCGGGCACGGTCACCACGCCCCGCGCGGTGGTGATCAGCAGGTTTCCGTGCGGGTCCAGTCCCAGCGAGCGCGCGCTGTCGACCTCGAAGCGGGCCACCCCGGCGCTCACGCCCGGGGCGAGGTTCAGGTCGTAAGCCGGGGCGTTGTTGCTGCCGTGCCAGACCCAGTCGATGCCCGGCCATACCTGGCGGGCCACCACGTGCGTCCGATCGCTACTGCTGACGATGCGACCGGGCGCAGCGCCCACCGGGCGCAGCCGCAGCACGCGGACCCTGGGCGGTGCCGATCCGCTCGGGGCGTGCAGGGCGAGCACGGCGTCCTGATCAGTGACGTAGAGGCGGTAGCCGGACCCGTGTGCCAAGAACCGAACCGACTGGTCAACCCGGCCGCGATTGGCCGCGAAGGCCACCAGGGGCTGCCCGTCGGAGGTGATGACCGGCGCCGACTTGTGGTGGGCGTTCGCCTTCACCGGATGAACAGCAGGCTGGGGCTGCGGGTGCGCCTCGCCGCTCGCACCACTGGCGTGCCCGGATCCGGCCATCGCCACGGCCAGGCCGACGCCCGCCAACACCCGCCCGGCCATGGCCGTCATCGCCCACCTCCACTACCGGACCAGCCATCCGATAAGTACTGAAATCGGGACAAGCCTGGCCCGGCGTGGTCGTCGTCCGACAGCACCCGCCGCCGGACGGGTGACGCCTGTCCTGGCACACCCGGGTGGCGGGCCGTGCGGTCAGTGTTCGCGGCGCCAGACCAAAGCATCGGAGACCGAGCGCTCCCGACCACCGGAGACCTTGTTCGCCAACTTGCCGCGGATCGACATCGTGGTGGAACCGCCGCCGTCGAGGTTGATCGCGTCGCGCATGCCCAGCGCCCGGGCGACCCGAGCGGCCTCCCGCAGGGTGGCGCCGATGCTGCGTCGGGATCCGCCGTCGATGGTGACGAGCACGATCTTGCCGTCCCAGGTGTTGCCGGCCAGCGTGCGTGGGTGACGGGAGAAGAACGCGCCGGTGCGGGTCGGGGCGACGTCGCGACCCTCGTTGAGCAGCTGGAAGCGTCCGGTGACGGCCGACGTGGACGGGCGCAGCACGACGAGGTGGCCGTGCGCGTCGCGCAACTTGTTCTGGATGTCGATGCAGCCCTGCTTCGCCAATGCCCGCAGCCGATGAGCGTTCGCGCCGGTCGCCTGGATCGACCAGCGGCCGTGTCCCAGTCGAAGACCGCGGTGGTTCTCCACCTTCACCGCGCAGCCCTTGCGGTCGAGCAGCACCTCGGTCCCCACGCCGCTGGGGGTGTGCTTGCCGAACCGTGCGGTGAACGCCACGATCTGGCCCGCCGGGCCGCAATGCCGCTGGGCCTTGGCGGTGCGGCAGGCGTGCGGCACCCGGGGAACTGCGTTCACCCTGCCCATCCGCAGCGTGTGCGTGCCGTCCTTGTCGCCCAGGTGGCCCGACCAGCTCAGCTTGGCGATGCGCAACTCGTTGAGCGCGGTATCCACCAGCAGGGTGACCTCACGGCCCATGCCGGAGGGATCGCTCAGGACTCGCCCGTCGTTGACGGTCAACCCGACCGGGATGCCGGGCAGGTCGGAGCCGATCGAGAAGTACGACGCGTTGACCCCGACCAGCGCCTTGGCCTCGCGGGTGAGGTCGGTCGTGGTGGTGGTGCCTGCGACGCTCGGCCCGTAGGTGGTGGCCAGGTGGCCGTCGGCCACCGCGGGGTCGATGGTCAGCACCCGCACCACCCACGCGCGGTGCTCGGCCGAGCCCCGCTTGCCCTTGGCCACAGGCGCACCACGTTTGATGACGGTGAGCGTCACACCCTGGGCGATCGTGCTGACCGATCGCGTCTCCTTGAGGTTCGTCGGCCCCAGGGGCAGCCGCGCGGCGACGCCGTTGTGGTGAGGCTGGACCGGGGCGGGTTGCGCCGGTTGTGGCGCGGGCGGCGTGGGGAATGGGACCGGGCCGAAGTCGCGCCGGGACGGCTCGGGAACGCGGTCGACCAGGGCGTTCGTCGGGCCGGGGGCGACAGGATCCGGGGCGGCACCTCGAGCCGGCGAGGGCAGCCAAACGCCCGTAGCTACAAGGGAAAAGGCGGCTAAGCCAAGGGCGGCAGAGCGGCAGGGGGAGGGCACCCGGAGATCATCGACCCCGCTGCCCCCGATCGCCAGACATAACACGCATTATGAATGCGGGCACGCAACATTCACAGGTTGGTACCGCCGACGTCGGCATCACCTGGCCGGTCGGCCACAACGCTGACCCTGGACAACCGCGCGCCCGGGCCGGAAGCATCACTGCGATGCGCAGCGACGGGTGGGCGAGCCGACTGCCTGCAGATATCACCGAGAAATTGCGGGTTCCGCTGATCGCGGCCCCGATGCTGCGGGTCTCCGGACCGCGGCTCGTGTCCGCGGTGTGCCGGGCCGGGGCGATCGGTGCCTTCCCGACGGCGAACGCGCGGACCGCGGAGACGCTGGATGCGTGGCTGACCGAGATCGAGGGGTCGCACGACGGGCCGCCGCACTGCCCGAACCTGATCATCCGCCAGCCCCGACTGCGCGAGCATCTCGAGGTGCTGGTGGCCCACCGGGTGCGGATGGTGATCACGAGTGTGGGATCGCCGGCACCGGTGATCGACGAGTTGCACGAGATCGGCACGCTGGTGTTCGCCGACGTGGCGACCGTCGCGCATGCGCAGAAGGCGGTTGCCGTCGGCGCGGATGGACTGGTGTTGCTCAGCGCGGGCGCCGGCGGGCAGACCGGCTGGATGAACCCCTTCGCGTTTGTCCGGGCGGTCCGCGAATTCTTCGACGGCCCGCTGGTGCTGGCCGGTGGGGTCAGCGACGGCACGGCGTTGCGCGCGGCGTTGGTGTTGGGGTGCGACCTGGGCTACATGGGCACGCGTTTCATCGCCACCACGGAATCGATGGCGAGTGACGCCTACCGCGACCTGCTGGTGGCCAGTTCCATGGACGACGTGCTGCTGACCCGCGCTTTCACCGGCCTGCCCACCAACATGCTCCGCCCGGCGATCGTGGCCGCCGGGCTCGATCCAGACGCCCTGGACGAACAGATCAGTCCGGCCGACGCCGAGGCGATGTTCGGCGCGGCCAACCAACCGCTGGTCGCCCGGTGGGCCGACGTCTTCAGCGCCGGACACACGGTCTCGGCGGTCGCCCGGGTCACCGATGCCGCGTCGCTGGTCGATGAGGTCGCGAAGGAGTTCGCGGGTGAGTGAGCGCTACGCCGCCGGTCCGACCGTGGGCGAACTCGCGCTGCGCGTGCTGCGTCGCGAGCCGAACACCGTCGCGTTCAGCTGGCCCGGCGGTGAGCTGACCCGCGCCGGGGCGCTGGACCTGATCGGGCGTTATCAACGGGTGTTCACCGAGGACGGGTTGCGCCGCGGGTCGCGAGTGGCGCTGTTGAGTGCCAACCGGGCGCACTCCTGGTGCGCGTCGATGGCCGCCCAGGTCTCCGGCATGCCCACCACGTCGCTGCACCCCTTGGGGTCGCCGAGGGATCAGCGCTGGCAACTGGACAACGCCGAGATCGACGTGCTGATCGTCGACGAACTCCACCACGCGGCCCGCGGGGGCGAGCTGGCGGACGCCGTCGGGCGGGTGTGGTCACTCGGCCCGTCAGCGGACTTCCGGGACCTCACCACCGCGGCGGAGCAGGTCGGCAGCGCCACGCCGCACGATCTCGCCGATCCCCGCGACATCGCGGCGATCACCTACACCGGCGGCACCACCGGCGTGCCCAAGGGGGTGCTGCGCCGTCACCCCTCCGCCGTCGCGCTGCAGGCCATCGCGACGCTCGCCGACTTCGAGCTACCCGAGCGGCCGCGCTACCTCGCGGTGGCACCGATCAGCCACGTCGGCGGAACCAAGGTGCTGCCCGTGCTGGCCCGCGGCGGGACGGTGTACCTGGCCACCGGTTTCGTGCCCGGCGAGGTGCTCGCTGCGTTGGCCCGCGATCGCATCTCGATGACGCTGTTGGTGCCGACCATGATTTACGCGTTGCTCGACCACCCGGAGCTGGACCGGACGGATACCTCCTCGCTGGAGTTGCTGCTCTACGGCGCCGCACCGATGGCCCGGACCCGGCTGCGCGAAGGGCTGGAACGCCTCGGTCCGGTCTTCTCCCAGCTCTACGGCCAGACGGAGTGCTATCCGATCTCGTTGCTGCGCCGGGGCGATCACGCCGACCCGGACCTGCTCACCTCGTGCGGCACTCCGGTCAGCATGTGCTCGGTGCGGCTGCTCGACGAGGACGGCAACGACGTCCCGCCCGGCGAGATCGGTGAGGTGAGCGCGCGTTCGCCGGCCGCGATGGACGGGTACTGGGGCCTGCCCGATGAGCGCGTCGATGGCTGGTTGCGCACCGGTGACATGGCCCGGGCCGACGAGCGGGGCTTCCTGCATCTCGCGGACCGCAAAAAGGACATGATCATTTCCGGGGGCTTCAACGTGTACCCGCGTGAGGTGGAGGACGCGCTCGCCGCGCACCCCGACGTGGCCGCGGCCGCCGTCTTCGGTATTCCGGACGAGCGGTGGGGCGAGGCGGTCACCGCGGCCGTGGTGTTGCGTCCCGGCGCCATGGCCACCCCGGCGGATCTCGTCGCGCACGTGCGGGCGTTGAAGGGCCCGGTGCAGACGCCGAAGCAGGTGCGGTTGTTGGCTGCGCTGCCGGTGACCGCGTTGGGCAAGGTCGACAAGAAGGTTCTGCGGGACAGCGTGGGGGAACCCACTACGTTTCCCGCATGACCTCGCTGATCCTCATTCACGGCGGCGCGCACGGTGCCTGGTGCTGGGACCCGATGCTCGCCCCGCTGCGTTCCGCCGGGCACGACGTGCAGGCGGTCGACCTGCCCGGCCGGGGTGCGTCGGCGGCGGGGGAGTCCGAGGTCGCCTTCGAGGACTGGGTGGCCACGGTGTCCGCCGCGGTGGACCGGGCCACCTCCAGGCCGGTGTTGATCGCGCACTCCATGGGTGGCCTGTCCGCGAGCCAGGTCGCCGAGCGCCGACCGGGCGACGTCGCCAGCATCGTCTACGTCTCCGCGGTGGTGCCGGAGGACGGCGGCGCCGGGTTGTCGGAGCTGGCCCAAGCGGGCGCCGAGTGCGCGCTGCTGGTGCCGGGCGCCCTGGTGCCCGCGGCGGACGGCAAGGTCCTGTCGGTCGCGCCCGAGCACGCGCGGATCGCGTTCTACGAAGAATCACCCGAGCCCGACGTGCAGGCCGCGCTGTCCCGGCTGTGCGCCGAGTGGGTTCTGCCGATGTCGACACCGCTGCGCCTGGGCGCGAATTTCGCCGGCGTGCCCAAGCGCTACATCGGCGCGACCAA
>DASQPJ010000129.1:0-29153 GCA_035644015.1 Sporichthyaceae bacterium | reverse complement strand
AGGCCGCGGCGGCACCCGCGGTGGCGGCACCCGCGCCACCGGCGGCGACACCTCCGGTTGCGGCACCCGGGGCCCCGGATATCCACACGGTGCGGCGGATGTGGCCGGACGTGCTCAACATCGTCAAGACCCGGCGCCGGTTCACCTGGATGATCCTCATCGACGGGGTGCAGGTGTCCTCGGTGGACGGCGACACGTTGGTGCTGGCCTTCGCCGAGGAGGGCAAGCGGAAGAACTTCCTGAGCTCGGGCAGCGACGAGTTGCTCAGCACGGCGATCCACGAGGTGCTGCGGGTCCGTTGGCGGTTGGACGCGGTGCTCGACCCGGCGCGGGCCACCACCACGACCCCGCCTCCCGCCGGCCCGGCGCACGCGGTGCCCGCGCCCACCCCGGCAGCGGCACCCACCGCTTCGGCCTCCCCCGCTCCGCCCTCCGCCGCTCCCGCCCCCGCAGCGCCACCGCCGCGCCCCGCACCGGTGCCGGTGGTGGACGCGGCCCAGGACGACAGCGCCCACGAGGACGACGAGGCGATTGACGACGCGGGCCTGACCGGCCGAGACCTGCTCATCCGTGAGTTGGGCGCCAGCGTGCTCGAGGAAATCGAGCACGACTGACCGTCAGCCGGCGACCGCCTCGGCGGCTTCCTCGGCGGCGGCCGCAGCTGATCTGGTGCTCGCTCCGGCGGCGTCCAGCCGGTCGTGCGCGACCACGCTCTGCAACGCGCGGAGCGTGGTCGCGGCCTGGCTGCCCCAGTGGCTCAGGTAGGAGAACTGCCACCACCACAGCGCTTCGGTCTGACGGCCGGCCTTGTAGTGCGCCAGGCCGTGCAGCAACGCCGAGGCCACCCCGGACAGGTCGTCGGAGATCCGGCAGATCAGCAGCTCGGGCTTGGGCTCGTACGGGTCGAAGACCTCGGCGTACTCGTCGATCGGGTCCAGCAGCTTGGCCAGCGCCGTACGCAGTTCGTCGAGGTCCTGATCGGCCCCGGCGTCCGGCTCGAAGCGCTCCTCGAGCATCACATCGGAGGTGGCGCCCAGCCGGCCACCGGCCAGCAACACCTGGGACACCGCGATCAGCAATATCGAGACGGCCTCCTCCGGCCGCGCCTCCCGTGCCACCTCACGCAGCGCGATCAGGAATCCCTCCACCTGATCGGCGATCTGCGTCGCGAAACCGTCCGGATCCTCGATCATCTCCACCCCGTTTTCTCACCGTCGTTGCCAACCGCTGCACCGGACGCTACGACCCCCGAGGGTCAGACGTCGAGGGAACGCCTGCCCTCGAACGCCCGACCCAGGGTGATCTCGTCGGCGTACTCCAGGTCACCGCCCACCGGTAATCCACTGGCCGGCCGGGTCACCCTCAGGCCCATCGGTTTGACCAGCCGGGCCAGATAGGCGGCCGTGGCCTCGCCCTCCAGGTTCGGATCGGTGGCCAAAATCATCTCGGTGATCTCGCCCTCGCCCAACCGGACCAGCAACTCTCGAATGCGCAGGTCATCGGGGCCGACGCCGTTCATCGGATTGATCGCCCCACCGAGCACGTGGTAGCGGCCGCGGAACTCCCGGGTGCGCTCGACGGCCACCACGTCCTTGGCTTCCTCGACCACGCACAGCACCGTCGGGTCGCGACGCGGGTCGCGGCAAATGCGGCAGCGCACGTCCTCGGTGATGTTGCCGCAGACCTCGCAGAAGCGCACCTTCTCCTTGACCTCGCTGATCGCCACCACCAGCCGGCGCACCTCGGCCGGCTCGGTGGCGAGCAGGTGAAAGGCAATGCGCTGCGCGCTTTTCGGACCGACGCCGGGCAGCCGGCCCAACTCCTCGATCAGATCGGCGATGATCCCGTCGAACACCCGCGGACTCGATTACCGGCCGGGCGGCAGGCCGAATGCGCCGCCGCCGCCCTCGACCTCGCCCACCATGAAGTCGCTCAGGCCCAGGTCGGCCATGATTCCGTCGCCCAGGCCCATGCCCGCGGCGAACGGGCCCATGGTCTGTGCGGTGACCTCGGCGGCGACCCGGTGGGCGTCCCGGAACGCGGCCAGGATCAGGTCCGCCAGCGTCTCGGTGTCCTCGGGGTCGACGGCCTGCGGTGAGATCTCCAGCCCGATCAGCTCGCCGGCGGCGGTGACCGTGGCGGTGACCAAGCCACCGCCCGCGGTGCCCTGGACATGCACGTTGGCCAGCGAGGCCTGGGCAGCCAGGATCTGTTCCTGCATCTGCTGGGCCTGCGCCAGCAGCGCGGCCATGTCCGGCATGCCGGCCGTCATGTGAGGCTCCTTCGCTTCGCCACGTGATCGGCACGAGCCTATGCGTCGACACACTCAGAGCGGCGGCATCGGGGCCCGGAGCGGGCAAACTCGGCGACCGCGCCGGCGATCCGCATTAGAATTCGCCCTTGGCGGCCCCCCGCCGACGCCGCCCGCGATCCAGTTCGCTCGCCCGAGGAGCCTCACCGTGCCCGCACCGCTCGAGCAGCGTGCTCGCAGCCTGGTCGTGCAGAAGTACGGCGGCTCATCGGTGGCCGACGCCGAGTCGGTCAAACGGGTGGCCAAGCGCATCGTGGACACCAAGCAGGCGGGCAACGACGTGGTGGTCGTGGTCTCCGCGATGGGCGACACCACCGATGAACTGATCGACCTGGCCAAGCAGGTCACGCCGCTGCCGCCGGGCCGCGAACTGGACATGCTGCTCACCGCCGGGGAACGCATCTCCATGGCGTTGCTGGCCATGGCGATCGCGAACCTGGGCCACGAGGCACGCTCGTTCACCGGCAGCCAGGCGGGGGTGATCACCGACTCGGTGCACGGCAAGGCCCGCATCATCGACGTCACGCCGGGCCGCATCATGCAGGCGCTGGATGCCGGGGCGATCGCGATCGTGGCCGGATTCCAGGGTGTCTCGCAGGACACCAAGGACATCACCACGCTGGGCCGGGGCGGCTCGGACACCACCGCCGTGGCGCTGGCCGCAGCGATGAACGCCACGGTCTGCGAGATTTACACCGACGTGGACGGCGTGTTCTCGGCCGACCCACGGATCGTGCCGACGGCACGCAAGCTGTCGGCCGTCTCATACGAGGAAATGCTGGAGATGGCGGCGTGCGGTGCGAAGGTGTTGCACCTGCGGTGTGTGGAGTACGCCCGACGCTTCGGGTTGCCGATCCACGTGCGCTCGTCGTTCAGCCAACGCGAGGGCACCTGGGTGCTGCAGGGACATGAAGGGGACGAGATGGAAGATCCGATCATCGCCGGTGTCGCGCACGATCGCAGCGAGGCCAAGGTGACCGTGGTCGGGGTACCGGACCGTCCGGGTCAGGCCGCGGCGATTTTCTCCGCGGTGGCCGGTGCCGGCATCAACATCGACATGATCGTGCAGAACGTGTCCGGTGCGGCCACGGGGCGCACCGACATCTCGTTCACCGCGCCGCGCGCAGACGGTGCCGCCGCGGTCGCGGCGCTGCAGGCGATCCAGGAGGAGAACGGCTTCGAGTCGCTGCGCTACGACGACCAAATCGGCAAGGTCTCGCTGATCGGCGCCGGCATGCGATCCCACCCGGGGGTGTCCGCGAAGTTCTTCTCCTGCCTGGCCGATGCCGGGGTGAACATCGAAATGATCTCCACCTCGGAGATCCGCATCTCGGTGGTGGTCCGGGAGGACAGCGTGAACACCGCGGTACTGGCCGTGCACAAGGCGTTCGATCTGGACAGCGAGGACGAGCAGGCCGTGGTGTACGGAGGTACAGGTAGATGAGCACCAAGCCCACCCTGGCCGTCATCGGTGCCACCGGCGCCGTGGGCACCGTGATGTTGGACCTGCTGTCCACCCGCGAGGACGTGTGGGGCGAGATCCGGTTGATCGCCTCGGCTCGCTCGGCGGGTAAGCGGCTGACCGTGCGCGGCGAGTCCGTCGAGGTCGTCGAGCTGTCCGAGGACTGCTTCGACGGGGTGGACGTCGCGATGTTCGACGTGCCCGACGAGGTCTCCGCGCAGTGGGCGCCGGTGGCCGCGGCCCGCGGCGCGGTGGCGGTGGACAACTCCGGGGCGTTCCGGATGGACCCTGACGTGCCGTTGGTGGTGCCCGAGGTGAACCCGGCGGCGGCCCGGCGGCGGCCCCGCGGCATCATCGCCAACCCCAACTGCACGACGTTGTCGATGATCGTGGCGATGGGCTCCCTGCACGGCGAGTTCGGGCTGGAGGCGCTGGTGGTGGCCTCCTATCAAGCCGCCTCGGGCGCCGGACAGGCCGGCATCGACGCGCTGCGCGAGCAACTGTCCAAGGTCGCGGGCTCGGACACGCTGGGCACTCAACCCGGCGACGTGCGCCGTGCGGTCGGCGAGTTCGGACCGTTCCCGGCCCCGTTGGCGCTGAACGTGATCCCGTGGGCCGGCTCGTTGAAGGAGGACGGCTGGTCCTCGGAGGAGATGAAGGTCCGCAACGAGTCCCGCAAGATCCTCGGCCTGCCCAACCTGCGGGTCTCCGCGACCTGTGTGCGGGTGCCGGTGATCACCACGCACTCCCTCGCCGTACACGCCACGTTCGCCTCGGAGGTTTCCGTGGAACGCGCGCACGCTGTGTTGCGCGACGCCCCCGGCGTGGTGCTGGTGGACGACCCGGCCAACGGGGAATTCCCGACCCCGGCCGACGTGGTCGGCACCGACCCGACCTGGGTGGGCCGGGTGCGTCGGGCGCTGGACGACCCGAACTCTCTGGACCTGTTCCTGTGCGGGGACAACCTGCGCAAGGGCGCGGCGCTCAACACCGCGCAGATCGCCGAACTGGTGGCGGCCGAACTGCGCGGTGCGTGAGCGCCTGAGCGCCGTCAGGCGTAGACGGCCATCTCCACGCCGAAGCACAGGTTGAGGATGTCCGGCGTGCCGAACGGCAGCGCCTGGGTGTAGATCGCGCCGGCGATGCCGGAGGTTCGGTCGATCCAGAAGTGCGTGTTGAACAGGCCCGCCCAGGCACCGGAGTTCGCCGCGCGCATGCCCGGCAGGTCGACCTGGTTGAGCAGGAACCCGTGCCCCCACGTCCAGCCCGGGCCGAGGTTGAAGTCGCAGGCCAGCGTCGGGTCGGCGGAGGGCAGCGCCTCGGGGAAGGCCAGCGGCGCGATCTGGTCGCTGAACGCCTTGGCCACGGTCTCCGGGGCGAGGATGGTCACCCCGTCGAGCGTGCCGTCGTTGAGCAGCATGCGCTGGAAGCGCAGGTAGTCGTTCGGCGTGCAGTGCAGGCCGTGCCCACCGGCCCACCACTCCGGGGTCTGCGACAGGTCGACATCGGTGGCCACCCACTGGCCCTCGGCCGGGACGTGAATCGGCACGCTGCCCGCGCGCTGCTCCGGGCTCATGATGAACGTCGCGGAGTTCATCCCCAACGGGCCGGTGATGTTGGCCTCGAGGTACTTGTCCAGCGACTCCGCGCTGGTGGCCTCGACGACCTTGCCCAGCCAGTCCGTGTTGATGCCGTAGGACCACTTCGTCCCCGGGTCGAAGTGCAGCGGGGAGGCGAAGCTCGCGTTGAGGCCGGCGATGACCCCCGGCGTGCCGGTGACCTCCTCCCAGCGAATCTGATTCGGGGAGAAGAAGGAGTATTCGGTGCCGGCGGTGTGCGCGATCAGGTTGCGGACGGTGGCCGGCTGCGACGGTGCTCGGAACTGCGGGGTGTCCCCGTCGAAGCCGGTGAGCACCTGCAGGTCGCCGAACTCCGGCAGGTACTTGGCGACCGGGGCCTCGATGTCGAGCAGGCCACGCTCGGCCTGCTGCAGTGCGGCGATGGTGACCACGGGCTTGGTCATCGACGCGATCCGGTAGGTGGTGTCCGGGCCGATGGAGCCGCTGGCCGCGTCGCCCGCGACCCGGGTGCCGGCCGAACCGGCGTAGCGCGGCCCGTCGCGGTCACCGATCACCGCGACGACGTTGGGGACGTGGCCCGCGTCCACGGCGGCCTGCAGAAGCTGGTCGATTGCGCTGGAGTTCATTGCTCACCTCAGCAAGTCAGCTGGCACGTGAGGTGAGTCAATCACTGATGTCTTTAAAGCCGAAGACCCCGGGGCGGCGGTGACCCGGGGCTTCGGCGGTGAGGGTCCGACGTCGGGCGGGGGCGGCCCGGCGTTCGGTGGCTCCGGCCGTGGTCCGGACCGGGGAGGTGGTCCGGACCTTCGGCTCTTCGGTTTGCAGCACCCCCGGCGGGGGTTCCGGGGCGATGCGGTGCTGACAGCTTGAATGTCGGAGGCGCAGGGGGCGGGCTTGAGTCCGGGGGTGAAAAAACTTTGGCCAACGTCCGGACACTCCCCTGCCAGTCGGCCGGTCGGGCCGACCGGTGGGGCCTAACCTGCGGCGGTGAAGCGAATGCGGGCCGTGGCCCGGGCCACCGCGTTGAGCGGTGCGGTGCTCGTGTGCGCAGCCTGCGGCGGCGGGTCTGCCGCGCCCGCACCGGCCTCGGCCAGCCCCGCGGCCAGCGCGGATTCCGCCCTGCCCGCGCCGGATTGGCACTGGGAGTCGTTCCGCAACGTCGAGTTGGCGGTGCCGCCGGGCTGGGCGCACGGCACCGGTGATGTGGCCGCCGTGCAGTGGTGCATTTCGGACTCCACCTATGCGGCGCCGTATGTGGTCCGGCCGGGCATCCCGGCCGAGGACACCTGCCCGATGGCCTCCCCGGGGCCGGTCGACCCGGCGAACCTGGTGGCCAAGGCGGGCTCGTTCGTCTCCTTCGCCGATGTGTCGCCTGCATCTTCGTTCCGGGTGGCGGACAGCCTGGTCGGGGACCGCATGACGCGCAACGAGGGTGCGGTGCTGGTCCGGGTGCAGGCCGAGCAGGGGGTACGGGACAAGATCATCGCCTCGATCCGCCGGATCACCGTGGACGCCGCGGGATGCCCGGTGACCGATCCGATCAGCACCGACCCGGGGTCGCGGCCCTCGCCCGCGGTGGCGGTGGCCACGCTGAAGGACGTGACCCGGGTGGTGGCCTGTCGGTACTCGTTGATCGGCCCCGCGCTCGGGACCCCGGCCACGGCGTCACCGTCGCCGGTACCCGGACCGCTCACCGGGGCAGCCACGCTGTTGTCCTCGGTGGCGGTCAACGGCGCCGTGGCCGCCGACGCGGTCCGGGCAATGGGCGACGCCGCACCCGGCGGCGGTCCGAACAGCGAGCAGAACTGCCCGAATCCGGCGGGCCGCGGGACCGAGGCGATCGTGCTGCACATCGTCTCCGCGTCCGGGTCGTCGCGGGTGTACCTGCGTTACGGGGGCTGCAACGGCCTCGACGATGGGTTGGTCCAGCGGGTGCTGACCCGCCGCGCGGTGGGGCCGTTCGTGGCCGGGGCCAACTTGGTCCCGGAGTACAGCGATGTGTTGGGCGGGATCCTCGACGATCCCGATGCCCCGGCCACCTCCGGCGACGCTTCCGGTACCGGCTACTAACGATCCGTCAGCCCGTCCGGTTGCCGGGCTCTGGTGCCCGGGGACCAATCAATGCCTGTCGCACTGTGCGGCGGGACCGATGCCGCGGCCGTGGTACCGCCGGTTGAGTAGGTCTCACTGCACAATCAGGCCCGAACGTCACAGAACGATTGTCCCTATTGTCCGGTCTGCACTGTTCGGGCAAAGTGAAGAAGATTAAGTGCCTCACCGCCCCCGGGAGAGGCCCCCCGGCGGCGGCGTCCCACCTCCATTCGGAAGATGCCTGAAGGGTTTATCGCATGACACCCACCCGACTTCGTCGGGCGACGCTGGCCGTCCCGGTGCTGGCGTCCCTCGCGCTTGTCGTTTCCGCGTGCGGGAGCGGCTCGAGTTCGTCCACCGCCCAGCAAGACGCCGCCGCCGCCGTTCCGGCTGCTGCTGCTCCGGCGGCCGCCGCTCCGGCGGCTGCGGCTCCCGCGGCGGTGGCGCCGGCCGCTCCGGCCGCTGCTGCCCCCGCCGCGAAGACCGCGAAGACCACCAAGGCTGCCAAGTCGGCCCCGGTCGCCAAGGCGGTCAAGGCCGCTCCGGCTTCCGGTGGTGCGGCCACCGGGGCGGACCAGCTCGCCGCCACGAAGTCGGACACCTCGGCGGCCAACCAGCAGGCCTACAACGACAAGAACGGCGCCACCGACATCGGTGTGACGAAGGATCAGATCAAGCTCGGTTCGGTGAACATGCACGGCATGGCCCTGGGCAACCTGATCACCGGCCCGCAGGTCCGCGGTAACCAGGCCACCGCCGCGGCGATCAACGACCGCGGTGGGGTGCTCGGTCGACGCATTCAGATCCAGGACTGCGACGACGGCCCCGGCGAGGTCTCCCGGGCGAAGGCGTGCATCAAGAAGCTGGTCGGTCAGGACCACATCTTCTCCATGATCACCGGGATCGACTGGGCGACCGCCTCGATCCACGACGATTTGAAGCAGTACCACCTGCCCTATGTCGGGGCCTGGGCCTACTCCCAGACCGAGTGGCAGGACCCGTTCATGTTCCCCAGCCACATGTCGATGATCCACGAGGCCATGGCCGGGGCGCACTGGGCGGCCAACACCATCCAGCCCAAGACCTACGGGCTGATCTGCCTGACCTCCCCGGAGATGCAGCTGGCCTGCAACGCGGTGCAGAAGATCATGGACGCGTCCGGGTCGAAGATGGTCAAACGCGCCGACGTGTCGATCTCGGAGACCTCGATGTCGGCCTACGTGCTGGCCATGCGCGCCGCGGCACCGGAGCACATCATTCACTACGTGATCAACCCGGCGACCATGGCCAAGTTCATGGTCGAGTCCCAGCAGCAGGGCTACTACCCGCCCAAGGGCATCTCCGGTAACCACCTCGCCGGTGAGGTGCTGGGCTCGCTGTTCGGCAAGTGGCCGGCCGGTCGCTACTGGACCAACACCACCTACCGGCTGTGGGGCAACGAGTTCATGGCCACCATGAACAAATACGCCCGGGCCAACCGCGGTGGTAACCACCACATCGTGCAGGCCGGCTACACCGGGATCAACATCTTCGCCCAGGCCGCCAAGGCCGTGGGACCGAACCTGACCCGCGACCGGCTGATGGCCGAACTGGACAACGGCACCGTGTGGAAATCCGACTCCTCCCTGGACCAGCGCTTCGCCTACATCCCCTCCGAGCGCACCGGGGACAACTGGAGCCACGACTACGGCCAGGGCCGGGAATTCATGTACAAGTACAACAGCGAGAACACCGCCGCCAACCCCGACGGCACCCCGAACGGATGGGCACCCGACCCCAACCAGTTCGTCATCTACACGTGGAAATGAGCCGAGCGGAGAGAGCGCGAGGAACGAGCGCTCTCTCCCGAGGCGATTGAACACGTTGAGCGCGAAGCGCGAACACCTGGAAGTGATTCAGCGTCACGTCTGACCCGCAGCCCCCGGCCAGTGGCCGGGGGCTGCGGGCTTCCCTAGATTGGGTGCCATGACTAACGTCCGGTCCAGCACGGTCGACGACATCCTGCGCCGCTCGGCTAACAAGCACCCCAATCGCTGTGCGCTGGTCTATGAGGACCGGGAGTGGACCTACCGCGAACTCGACGATGCGATCACCCGCACCGCCGCGGCGCTGTTGGCTCGCGGGCTGCGCAAGGGCGACCGGGTGGCCGCCTATGGGCAGAACAGCGACGCCTATGTGATCGCGTTCCTCGGCGTCTGCCGGGCCGGGCTGATCCACGTGCCGATCAATTACGCGCTCACCGGCGAGGAATTGGCGTACCTGATCGACCAGTCCGGTGCCTCTCTGGTGCTGGCCGACCCGCATCTGGCACCTCACCTCGACAAGCTGGCGCAAGTGCCGGAACACCTGCTGCTGCACGGCGGTCCGGACTGCCTGCTGGACCAGGTGCGCACCGGCCCGGTTCCGCAGATCGACGTCGAGATCAGCGACACCGACCTGTGCCAGTTGATCTACACCTCGGGCACGACCTCACGCGCCAAGGGCGCGATGATGACCCACCGCGCCTACGTCTACCACTACGCCTCGGTGATCATCGCGCTGGACTTCAAGGAGGACGACGCCCCGCTGCACGCGATGCCGCTGTACCACACCGCGCAGATGCACGCGTTCATGCTGCCCTACCTGGCGGTGGGTGCGCGCAACCGATTGCTGACCACCCCGGACATCCCCAGGATGCTGGAGTTGGTGGAGTCGGAGAAGACCCGCGCGTTGTTCCTGGCACCGACTGTCTGGGTGCCGCTGTCCCAGCACCCCGACTTCGCCACCCGCGACCTGTCCAACCTGCGCAAGGCCTATTACGGCGCCTCGGTGATGCCCGGGCCGGTGCGCGAACGCATCGCGCAAGCCCTGCCGGAGTTGGGTTGGTACAACTGCTTCGGCCAGACCGAGATCGCGCCGCTGGCCACCGTGCTGCGCCCCGAGGAGCACGCGGCGCGACCGGAGTCCTGCGGGCGGCCGGTGCTGTTCGTGGAGCTTCGGGTGATCAATCCGGACGGCACCGAGGTCGCGCCCGGCGAGACCGGCGAGGTGGTCTACCGCTCCCCGCAGTTGTGCGAGGGCTACTGGAACAAGCCGGAGGAGACCGCAGAGGCCTTCGAGGGCGGCTGGTTCCACTCCGGGGACCTGGTGCGCATCGACGAGGAGGGCTACATCACCGTCGTCGACCGGATCAAGGACGTGATCAACACCGGCGGCGTGCTGGTGGCCTCCCGTGAGGTCGAGGACTGCATCTACGCCCATCCGGCGGTGGCCGAGGTCGCGGTGATCTCCACCCCGGACCCGAAGTGGATCGAGGCGGTGACCGCGGTGGTCGTGCTGCGGCCCGGCCAGTCCGCATCGGCGGAGGAGCTGATTGCCTACAGCAAGGAGCGGCTGGCCAAGTACAAGGTGCCGAAGCTGATCCACTTCGTCGATGAACTGCCGCGCAACGCCTCGGGCAAGTTGCTCAAGCGGGTGCTGCGGGACAAGATCGGCTGACGAGGCGTCAGTACAGCGCTCATTTCAATACAGCGTGTAGTAACCCTGCGCCACCCGGAACCCGTGGTTGGTGCGGGCATTGAAGCAGGTGATGCCGTCCTGCTTGCTCACGCAGATCAGGTCCTGGTCCTCGATGCGTTTGCCGTAGTCAAGTGTCTTGGTGGCCACCACCGCATCGGTGGCACAGACGAAGGTCGGCTTGGCGGCGGTCAGTTCCAGGGTGGAGCCCCAGACCCCGTTGCCCTTGGCCTTGCACTCGTCCTTGCCGGCGGGTTTGTAGCTGAACGTCGGCAGCTGGCAGGTGGCGACGTGGGGCGCGTCGGTGATCGCGCAATTGATGTGGTGCGACGGCGAGGTGAAGGTGACCGCACCCGCCTCGTCGGTATAGGGCACCTCGTCCTGCACCGTGGTGCCGAGGATCTCAGCGTTGGGCGCGATGCTCGGCGCGACGGTGGACAGCTGGGCCGTGGGCACCGGTTCGGGCGCGACGGCCTGAGCCTTGGACCCGCCGCCACCACAGCCCGCGAGCAGCACCGTGGCCAGCAGAATCCCTGCTGTGCGGCGGCTCTGACGCACGGTCAGACCCCGAGCGTGGTGCCCACGGAGCGCAGCGCCTGGCAGGCCTCGACCACCCGGGCCGCCATGGACGCCTCCGCGGTCTTGCCCCAGGCGCGCGGGTCGTACGCCTTCTTGGAGCCGACCTCGCCATCCACCTTGAGCACGCCGTCGTAGTTGACGAACATGTGTCCGGCCACCGCGCGGGTGTAGGCGTACTGGGTGTCGGTGTCCACGTTCATCTTGACCACGCCGAAGTCCAGCGCCTCGTGGATCTCTGACAACAGCGAGCCGGACCCGCCGTGGAAGACCAGATCGAAGGGCTGCTCCTTGCCGACCTTCGCCCCCACCGCCTGCTGGATCTCCTTGAGGATCACCGGACGCAGCTTGACGTTGCCGGGCTTGTAGACCCCGTGCACGTTACCGAAGGTGGCGGCCAGCATGTACCGGCCGTTCTCCCCGGTGCCCAGCGCCTCCGCGGTGGCCAGTGCGTCCTCCGGCGTCGTGTAAAGCTGCTCGCCGCCGCCCCCCTCGACCCCGTCCTCCTCGCCGCCCACGACGCCGATCTCGGCCTCCATCACGATCTTCGCCGCCTTGCAGGCCGCCAGCAGTTCGACCGCGATCGCCAAGTTCTCGGCCAGCGGCACCGCGGAGCCGTCCCACATGTGCGACTGGAACAACGGCTCCTCCCCCCGGGCAACCCGCTCGGCGGAGATGGCGATCAGCGGGCGCATGAACCCGTCGAGCTTGTCCTTGGGGCAGTGATCGGTGTGCAGCGCAATGTTCACCGGGTACCGCTTGGCCACCTCGTGGGCGTAGGCGGCGAAGGCCACCGATCCGGTCACCATGTGCTTCTGGGTGGGGCCGGACAGATACTCCGCACCTCCGGTGGAGACCTGGATGATGCCGTCACTGCCCGCCTCGGCGAAGCCGGCCAGTGCCGCGTTCAGCGTCTGCGAGGACGAGACGTTGATCGCCGGATAGGCGAAGGCCCCGGCCTTCGCGCGGTCCAACATCTGCGCGTAAACCTCGACGGTCGCGATGGGCATGAGCGCGCCTCCCTGACCCCGGGACGTCCGGACCGTCGCAGTATTCCGCACTCGGCCGGCGGTCCACATCTCGGACTGGGCGGGGGGCTGCCTAACCCTCCAACTTCGTCCGGCGTGTGGGGCTATCAACCACCGTTGATGCCCCGAAACGCCGGACGAAGTTGATGTCTCAGAGGGGGCGGCGGGCGGCGGTGGCGGCTTGGCGGGCGGCGACGGTGACCGGGTCGAAGGTGGGGGAGAACGGCGGGGCGTAGGACAGGTCGACGTGGGCCAACTCGTCCGCGCTCATGCCCGCCCAGATCGCGGTGGCGAAGGTGTCGATGCGTTTGCCGGCGCCGGGACCGGTGCCCACGATCTGCGCCCCGACCAGTCGGCCAGTGCCGCGTTCGGCGATCACCTTGCACGTCAGCTCACCGGCGTCGGGCATGTAGCCGGCGTGGGTGGTCGACTCGATGGTGGCGGTGACCACGTTGAAGCCGGCGTCGCGGGCGGCCTGCTCGCCCAGCCCGGTGCGGCCGATCTCCAGACTGCACACCTTGCTGATCGCGGTGCCGATGACGCCGGGAAACCTGACCTCTTGGCCGCCCAGGTTCGAGCCGATCACCCGGCCGTGCCGGTTCGCGTGGGTGCCCAAGGCGACGGTCAGGTACTGGCCGGAGATGCGGTCGCGTACCTCGACGCAGTCACCGCCCGCCCAGATGTGTTCGGCGCCGACGACCCGCTGATGGTCATCGGTCCGGATGCCGCCGCGCGCGCCGATTTTCAGCCCCGCGTCCTTGGCCAGGCCGACCTCCGGGCGGACCCCGATGCCCAGCACCACCAGATCGGCTGGGTCTTCGCCGTGCTCGGTGGTCACCGCGCGGACCCGGCCGTCCGGGCCGGTGAGGAAACCGGTGACCCGGGCTCCGGTGCGCACGGTCATGCCCATGCCGGCCATGGCCGCGGCGACCTTCTCGCCGAGTTCCGGGTCCAGCGTGCTCATCGGCTGCGCGGCACCCTCCAACACGGTGACCACCTGCAGGCCGCGGCGCACCATGGCCTCGGCCAGTTCGATACCGATGTAGCCGGCGCCGACCACCACCGCGCGCTTGGCTCCCCGGTCCAGCTCGGCCCGGATGGCGGCGCCGTCGGCCAAGCTCTGCACGCCGAGTACGCCGGGGGCATCCACGCCGGGCAGGTCGGGGCGCACCGGGCGGGCGCCGGTGGTGATCACCAACTCGTCGAAGCCGACGCGGTGCTCGACGCCGGCCTCGAGGTCGCGCACCACGACCTCACCACGGCCTGCGTCGATGCCCTCCACCAGGTGACGCATCCTCAGATCGATGCCGTTGGCCCGGTGCTCCTCGGGTGAACGGGCGATCAGCGCGTCCTGGTCGGGCACGTCCCCGGCGATCCAGTACGGGATACCGCAGGCGGAGTAGGAGCTGAACTCCCCGCGCTCGAACGCGATCACCTCCACCTCGTCGCCGCGTAGGCGCTTGACGGTGGCCGCCGCGCTCATTCCGGCTCCGTCGGCCCCGATCACCACAATTCGCGTCGTCACGGTGCACCACCTTCCGCGCTCTGCCCGAACTCATATCTGCGCACCCACGCATGCATCGCGATGGCCGCCGCGGCACCGGCGTTGATGGACCGCGTCGACCCGTACTGCGCGATCGACAACACGGCGGTACACACGGCACGCACGTCCGCGGACAGCCCCGGCCCCTCTTGCCCGAAGACCAGCACGCACTGCCGGGGCAGGTCGTAGGTCTCCAGGGGCACCGCGCCCGGCAGGTTGTCGATGCCGATCAACGGCAGGCCCGCGCCCTTGGCCCACACGACCAGCGCCGCGGCGTCGGGATGGTGTCGCACGTGTTGGTACCGGTCGGTGACCATGGCCCCGCGCCGGTTCCACCGGCGCAGGCCGACGATGTGTACTTCCGCGGCCAGGAAGGCATTCGCGGTGCGCACCACCGAGCCGATGTTGAAGTCGTGCTGCCAGTTCTCGATGGCCACGTGGAACGGATGCCGGCGGGTATCCAGCTCCGCGACCACGGCCTCACGACGCCAGTACCGGTAGCGATCCACCACGTTGCGCCGGTCACCGTGCTCGAGCAACGCCGGGTCGTAGTGCGCTTCGGTGGGCCAGGGCTGCGGGTGGGGTCCGACCCCGATGCCACTGTCCTGCTCGGCGTCGGTCTCGGCATCGATCACGAGCCGAAGCGTAGGGGTTGTCACCGATGTCACCTGGATGGCTCAATTTCGCTGGATCGTCGGCGCAGGCGCAACTACGTTGCAGACGCGGCTCCGGGGTCACTGACGCGGAGCCTGCAACGGGGGATCAACAGCCTCCGGGGCCGGTGGGGGGACTCAGCTTTCCCAATCCCGCGGCTCCGGTAACGGTGGCCGACTTCTGACCCTGAGTCGTCACCGTAGGCGCGGTCGCCTCGTCGGCGATCCCGGCGAGGCGACCGCAGTTGGTCTCTCAGCCTGCATAGAGCGAATCAATGCGATCCCCGTACTTCTTCTCGATCGGCTTGCGGCGCAGCTTGGCGGTCGGCGTCAACTCGTCCCCGCCGGGCAGCCACTCCACCTCGAGCAGGTCCCAGGCCTTGATCTGCTCGACCCGGGCCAACCGATCGTTGGCCACCGCCACGCCCGCGGCGACCTCGGCCAGCACCCGTGGGTCGGCGGCCAGCGTCGCGATGTCGATGCCGGCCATGCCGTTGCGGGCGGCCCAGCTCGCGGCGCCGTCCGGGTCCAGGGTGAGCAGGGCGACGTTGTACAGCCGCGCATCGCCGATGCAGATGGCCTGACCGATCAACGGGCTGCCCTGCTTGAGCTCGCCCTCGATTTTGGTCGGCGACATGTTCTTGCCCGCCGAGTTGATGATCAGTTCCTTCTTGCGGTCCACGATGCGCAGGTAGCCGTCGGCGTCGATCTCCCCGACGTCACCGGTGTGCACCCAGCCGTCCACCACGGTCTGCGCGGTGAGGTCGGCGCGATCCTTGTAGCCGAGCATCACGGTGGGGCCGCTGATCAGCACCTCGCCGTCGTCGGCGAGTTTCATGCCGACACCGGGCATCGCCGGGCCGACCGTGCCGATCTTCACCCGCCCCGGTGGGTTGAGGGTGACCAGCAGGATCTCCGACATCCCCCACAGCTCTTGGATGGGCACCCCGATCGCGTGGAAGAACTCCAGCACCGAGTACGGCGTGGGGGCGGCACCGACCGAGGGCCACTCGAAGTCGTCCATGCCGACCTTGGCCCGCAGGCCGGCCAGCACCGTGGCATCGGCCTCGGCGTACTGCGCGGCCAATTCCGCGGACACCGGCTCCCCCGCCTGCTCGGCGCGGACCTTGCGCAGCCCGATCTCCAGAGCCCGTTCCATGCGCTGCCGGGTGTCCTGGTCGGGCTGGTTGGCGATCGCCGCCATCAACCCGGCGTGCACCTTCTCGTAAATGCGCGGCACGGAGAACATCCGGGTGGGGCGGGCGTCCACCAGCGCGGCGCCGACCGTCTTCGGGTCGGGCACGGTGGTCACGTTGAACCCGAAGATCATCGAGGAGTAGTGCGAGACGAAGCGTTCGGCGATGTGCGCCATGGGCAGCACGGAGATCACCCGGGCGCCGGCGCTGACCGGGTTCACCGCGTTGAGGTTGCGCGCCCCGGCCAGGATCGAGGCGTGCGAGTGCTGCACGCCCTTGGGCAGGCCGGTGGTGCCCGAGGTGTAGATCAGGGTGACCGGGGTGTCCGGGGTGACCGCACGCCAGGTGGCCTCGAAGTCGAACCCGGCCGGCGCGGGGGTGGCCTCCAGGTCGGCCAACGTGCGCGCCCCGTCCGCGCTGCCCTCGACCAACACCACGAGGGGGGCCTCGGCCAGGTCGGCCACCGCGGCCAGCACGCGCTCGATGAAGGCCGGTTCGGTGGCGACCATCCGCGCCCCGGACTGCTCGACGAACCAGCGGATCTCCTCGGTGGGGCAGGTCTGGTACACGGAGAAGGGCGCGCAGCCCAGGTGCATGGCCGCAGCGTCAATCAGGTAGGTCTCCGGGCGGTTGGTGAGCATCAACGCGACCACGTCGCCGGACTGCAGGCCGGCCGCGGCCAGCCCGCCCGCGATGCGTTCCGCGCGCTGCGCATACTCGGCCCAGGTAATGCTGACCGCGCCGCCGATGCTGCGCAGGGCGACGGAGTCCGGGAACGTCGCCGCTGTGCGTTGGAAGGCCGCGCACAGGGTGTCGTCGTCCAGGGTGGCCCACTGGCCGCGCTGGTGCTCGCTCATCCGATTCCCTTGTCGCCGCAGTTGTTGCTACTGAAGGCCGAGATCTGCCAATTCGTACGCCGCGATGTAGGGCAGCCCCTCGGCCGCAATCGCCGGCCGAGCACCGCGTTCCACGATCACCGCCACGCCTACCACCTCGGCCCCCGCCTCGCGCAACGCCTGAACGGCGGTCATCACCGAACCGCCGGTGGTCGAGGTGTCCTCAACGGCGAGCACGCGGCGGCCGGCCACGTCCGGGCCCTCGATGCGCCGCTGCAGCCCGTGCGCCTTGCCCTCCTTGCGCACCACGAACGCGTCCAGGGTGCGCCCCTGCCCGGCGGCGGCGTGCAACATCGCGGCGGCCACCGGGTCGGCGCCCAGGGTCAGCCCGCCGACGGCGTCATAGTCCAGGTGCGCGGTGGCGTCCAGCATCACCTGGCCGACCAACGGTGCGGCCTGGCCGTCCAACGTGATCCGGCGCAGGTCGACGTAGTAATCGGCCTCCCGCCCGGAGGACAGCACCACCTTGCCGTGCACCACGGCACGCTCGCCGATCAGCTTGAGGAGTTCCTCCCGCGCGCTCACGTCAGCAGCCGAGCAGGTCGACGACGAAGATCAGCGTCTCGCCGGGCTTGATGACGCCACCGGCGCCGCGGTCCCCGTAGGCCAGGTGCGGCGGGATCTCCAGCCGGCGGCGGCCGCCGACCTTCATCCCGGCCACTCCCTGGTCCCAACCGGAGATGACCTGGCCGGCGCCGAGGCGGAAGCGCAGCGGCTCGCCGCGCTCGTAGCTGGCGTCGAACTCCTCACCGGTGGAGAAGGCCACGCCCACGTAGTGCACCGAGACGGTGGCGCCGGCCTTGGCCTCGGCGCCCTCGCCCTCCCGCAGGTCCTTGATGACCAGGTCGGTGGGCGGATCGCCCTCGGGGAAATCGATCTCGGGGCGGTCAACGCTCATGTGTCACTCCCTGGAGGTGGCCAGCGCGGCGGTGTGCGCATCGTCCAGGTAGGCGTCCTCGGGGAGGTCGGGCAGCCTGGCCCGGAACAGCGTGCGATTCAGCGCAGCGTACGCGGCCAGGATCGCGGCCCTGGTCTGTGCCCGGAGGAACTGGTTGCCCGCGGGCGGGCCGGGAAAGTTCTCCGCGACGAACTCGCGCACCAACGCCTGCTCCTCGGGCCCGACATGCTCGTTCAACGCCCGGGCCACCAACACCCCCCGGGCGGAGAACGTCGGCGGGACGGGCACAGCGGGGGCCACCACCGGTTCCACCACCCCGGTGAGAACCACCAGGTCCGCGGCCAGCAATTCGGGCCGGGCGCGGAAGGTCTCCACCGGACGCAACACCACCTCGGCCACGCCGGGCACCGCAGCCACCCGGTCGGCCAACTCCTGCCAGTCCAATACCGGTTCCTGGGCCTGCGGGAACTGTTCGGCGAACGACACCGAGCTGCCATGGCGCACCGCGTGCAGGTGGGCGTGCTCCATCAGCCGGTCCTGCCGGCGCACGTCGATGACCACCCGGGCCTTGCCCGCGCCGAGCTCAGCCAGCGCGGCGGCCACGGCGTCGGCGGCACCGGGGCGCAGGCATTCGGCATCCGCCGGGCCCAACATGCCACCGCCGAGCAGGGCGGGCCCGGACAGCAGCACGACACCGGCATGCGTGACATCGCGCTCGGCAACGGCGCATCGGGCCAGCGCCTCAGCGTCCAGGTCGGCGTCGGCGGCCACCGCCAGCCCGCGCTCGCGCAGGCCGAGGCGACCCAGCACCTGGGAGATCTGTACGGACCCGGTGGCCGGCAGGGCCAGGTGCAGGACCGCGTCGAAGACCAGATGGATCACGAGCCCACCAACTCCTCGTAGTCCTCGCGGTAGTGCTCCCACAGTGCCGCGCGGCGTTCTTCGCCGAGCAGTACCGGACGCGGGAAGTCCACGTTGGAGAAGTGGGTCTGTAGGAACCCGCGCAACGCTCGGCGTTCCGTCCCGGTGGCCAGGTGTTGGTTGGCGGCCAACGCCATCTGCAAGCCGCGCTCGGAGACGGAGCGGTTGCGTGCCGCGGCGTAGTGGACCGCCACGTCCCACTGCGGATCGACCCGCTGCAGCAGATGGCGAAGGTAGGCCTCCTGGCCCTGTTTGATCAGCCGGAAGTCCACCACCTCGACGCGGTCGGGGCCAAAGGTCCGCTGCAGCGCGGTGACGATCGGTCGCCAGGACAGCGCGCCGAGATCCACCCGGGCCAACCAGTCCTCGAAGGGTTCATCGCGGCCTTGATGCACCGTCTGCAGGTAGTAGGACTCCAGAAAATCCGGTTGGGGGCGCACGGTGAGCAAGATCTTGCAGCCGCTGCCGCGCAGTGCCGTGCCCAGCGCCGCGCTGTTGCGGGCCGCCTGCGGGTAGAGCCGGCCGGCCCCGCCGCGCGGGAACGGACGGCCCATCAGGTTCTCGTTGGATCCGATGAGCACGCGGAACCGTGGGTCGAGGCGGAACTTGCGCAGCCGTGCGGCCAACGGCGCGGGGTTCTCCACCAACCGTTCGCCCCACCCCGCGTAGCGGGCCAACTCGGAGCGGCGCAGGTAGTAGACACCGCGGCGGCGCAGCTTGATCTCGTGGTCCGCCAGGTATTTCTGCAGCACGGTGGTTCCGGTC
This sequence comes from Sporichthyaceae bacterium, assembly GCA_035644015.1. Taxonomy (GTDB): domain Bacteria; phylum Actinomycetota; class Actinomycetes; order Sporichthyales; family Sporichthyaceae; genus DASQPJ01. The sequence continues at coordinate 9,738 of DASQPJ010000129.1, read as the reverse complement.
TTGTGCGCGCCGATGTGCAACGCCGCGACCTTGCCGCGCAGGTGCATGCCCGCAATTTACCGCGGCTGACCGGGCGTCAGACCACCGGCGCGGCTGCTTCCGGGGCCGGGTCGGGGGCGATCGAGCCGCCCCGGCGCAGCCGCTCCCGCCAGGCTCCCGCGGAGTGCTCCGCGGCAGGTGTGCTGGTCATGAACTCGGTGAGGACGTGCAGGAAACGAACGGGGTCCGCGCGGTGCGGGAAGTGCCCGGTACCCGGGAAAAGCTCCAGGCGGGCGGCCGGCATGGCCAGCGACGCGGCGTGCGCGTGCGCCACCGGCAGCACCGGGTCGCACTCCCCCCAGACGATCATCGTGGGCAGGGCCTCGGCCAGATAGCAGTACTCGAGCAGGCTGGCGGCCTGACCGGACAGGTCACAGGCGGCCCGCAGCGTGCGGCAGAACGCGGCGCGCTTGCCCGCGGTGGTCATGCCCTCCAGCGTTTCCAGCACCAGGTCGGCTTCGGCGGTCAGTCCGTGGCCCAGCGCCCGCAGCACCAGCCGCGTCATCCGCCGCCCCATCGGGTTGTTGAGCAGCGGCATCACCTGCTCGGCACCGGGCAGCGCGGCCAGCCGCAGCGCCGGGTGCAGTTCGCGGGCCACCCCGCCGGTCGCCTCCAACACGAGGCGTTCAACCAACTCCGGGTACTGGTAGGTCAGTTGCGCGGCGATCGCGCCGCCGAGGGAATGCCCGACCACGGTGGCCCGCTCGACGCCGAGCAGGGCCAGCAGGTCGCGTACCCCGCAGGCGTAGGCGGCCACCGAGTAGTCCGCGCGCGGGGCGTCCGAGGCGCCGTGTCCCAGCAGGTCCGGGGCGATCACCGTGAACCGCTCGGCGAGCAACGGGATCAGGCCCGACCAGGTGCTGGAGCTCGCCCCGATGCCGTGCAGCAGCACGACCGCGGGACCGTTGCCGGCCCGAACAAAGGCCCGTCGGTGGCCGTGCACGGTGACGTGCTGAACTCCGAACGTGCTCGCCCAGTCATCGTCGACGGCGCGCAACCTGGCCTCGGGCATGCCCCAGTGTGTGCACACCCCGGCGCCGCCACATGGGAGTTTCGGACGGCCTATACCTGGCCTTTCGGTTGATATGTCGGATGACGAGCGTGACCGCGTACCGTGGGACCGTGCCCCGCCGCGTACATATCTCCGTGTTCATCGGCCTGCTGCTGACCGCGCTGTGCGCTGCGCCGGTCGCCCGGGCCGACGTGCTGGCGCACCTGCTGCGGATCAGCCTCGGCTCGGTCGAGGCGAACGACGCCAGCTTCACCCCGGCGGTGTCCACCGACGGACGCTGGGTGGCGTTCTCCTCCGACGCCTCCAACCTGGTGCCGGGCGACTACAACCACCTGCGCGACGTCTTCCTGCGCAATACCGCCACCGGGGACATCCGTCGGGTCAGCGTGAGCAGTAAGGGACAGCAGGGCAACGGGGCCAGCTACAACCCGACAATCAGCGGCGACGGCCGCTACGTGGTCTACGACTCCTTCGCGTCCAACCTGGTGGCGGGTGATTCCAACCGGCAGGGCGACGTGTTCGTCTATGACCGGGACAGCCGCAGCACCACCCGGGTCGATCACACCAGCACCGGCGGGGAGACCGACGCGCAGAGCGGGTTCGGGGTGATCAGCCAGGACGGCAACGTCATCGCGTATGAGTCGCGGGCGGACAACATCGTCAAAGACGTCAAACCGGCGTCCACCCAGATCTACGCGGTCGACCGCGCGCACAACACCACGGACCTGGTCACCGCCGCGTTCCTCGGCGCGCCCGCCGGCGCCGGGAGCGGGGCGATCTCGCTGAGCAAGGACGGCCGCTACGTGGCGTTCTCCTCCAGCTCCACGGACCTGGTGCCCTACGACGTGAACCAGCGCGACGACATCTTCGTGCGGGACCGGGCCACCGGCACCACCCGGCGGGCCAGCGTGAACAGCGTCGGCGGGGAATCCAACGGGACCAGCGCGGAACCGTCGATCAGCGCCGACGGCCGCTACGTGGCGTTCGAGTCGGCGGCCACCAACCTGCTCGGCATCGACCCGACGTTCCAGGACGACCCGAAGAGCATCATCAACCCCGAGGGGAAGCTGGACACCGGCGACACCAACAACGTGCCCGACGTGTTCCTGCACGACCTGCAGACCGGGCGCACCGAGCGGGTCAGCGTGGCCGCCACCGGGGCCGAGGCCAACGCGGACTCCTACGCCGCCTCGATCAGCGGCGACGGACGGTACGTGGCGTTCGTGTCGATCGCCACGAACCTGGTGCCCGGCGACACCAACAACGTGCGCGAGGTGTTCGTCCGGGACCTGACGAAGAACACCACGGTCCGGGTGGCCATGTCGGACACCGGCGTGCAGGGCAACCAGCTCTCGGTGATGCCGGCGGTCAGCCGGGACGGCTCGGTGGTGGTGTTCGCCTCGGACGCCTCGAACCTGGTGCTCGGCGACAACAACGACGACGGAGACATCTTCCTTCGCCACCTGTGAGGCGGCGGCCGGTCAGCCGGAGGTGGCGCGGCGGGCCAACGCGTTGCGCAACTGCTCGCCGGAGATGCGGGCCGAGGCGGGGCCTGCCGGGTTGACCTCCAGGGCATGGCCGACCGGCCAGGCCGCGGCCAGTTCGTGGCCGAAGCGCCGCTGCCACCCGGTGATGTCCTCCGGAGTGTGCTCGGAGGGCCGGTCCCGGGTGGCCGCCTCGGCGTGTTCCTCCGAACTGAACGCGTGGATCACCCAGCCGCCGCGTTCATCCGGGACGCTGAGCAGACCGGGCCGCTCGGAGGACTGCAACCACAGCTCCGCGTCCAGCACCGCGTCGACGACTTCGGTGTCGTCGGCCAATTTGTAGGCGGCGCGCTGTAGCACCTCGTCCAGCGGGTCGCTGGGCGGCGGCAACTTCAGGGCCCCGGCCGAGGGCACGTAGTCGGGGTTGTGCCGGAACTCCCCGGTCAGCCGGCCCAGGCCGTCCACCCGCCAGGCGCCGATGATGCCCTGCCGGGGCACCGCACCGGCGCCCTCGTGCTCGGGGTCGATCGCGTAGACCCACCCGCCCGGCCGCTTGCGCGCGGACTCGCGAATCTCCTCGGTCAACGGCGGCAGCGGCCGGCTGTGGTCAACCACCGCACGGCTCCATGCCCTGAAGTCTGACGCATACCGATCAGCCCGTCAGGGCATGGTGGCCCATTACCGCTTCGTGGTGATCTCCAGCGCATCCCCGTCCGGGCGACGGTCCACCAGCACGGTGTCCCCATCCCGGATGTCACCGGAGAGCACCTGGCGGGCCAGCTGGTCGCCGATCGCCGTCTGGATCAGCCGGCGCAGCGGCCGAGCCCCGTAGATCGGGTCGTAGCCGGTCATCGCCAGCCACTCCAACGCGGCCGGGGTGAGCTCCAACGAGATGCGCCGGTCGGCCAGGCGCGCGGCGAGGCGCTGGACCTGGATGGCCACGATCCCGGTGAGGTCATCGGTGCTCAGCGCCCGGAACACCACGATGTCGTCCAGTCGGTTCACGAACTCCGGCTTGAACGAGGCGCGCACCGCGGTGAGCACCGCATCGCGACGTTGCTCGTCGGTCAGCGTCGGGTCGACCAGGAACTGCGAGCCCAGGTTCGAGGTGAGCACCAGGATCACGTTGCGGAAGTCCACCGTGCGACCCTGACCATCCGTCAGCCGGCCATCGTCGAGCACCTGCAGCAGGATGTCGAACACCTCGGGGTGCGCCTTCTCCACCTCGTCGAGCAGCAGCACCGTGTACGGGCGGCGGCGCACCGCCTCGGTGAGCTGGCCACCCTCTTCGTAGCCGACGTAACCCGGCGGGGCACCGACCAGCCGGGACACCGAGTGCTTCTCGGAGTACTCGCTCATGTCGATGCGCACCATCGCGCGCTCGTCGTCGAACAGGAAGTCGGCCAACGCCTTGGCCAGTTCGGTCTTGCCCACGCCGGTCGGTCCGAGGAACAGGAACGAGCCGGTGGGGCGGTCCGGGTCGGCGATGCCGGCCCGGGCTCGGCGCACCGCGTCGGAGACCGCGCGCACGGCTTCGGTCTGCCCGATCAGCCGCTTGCCGAGCTCGTCCTCCATGCGCAGCAGCTTGGCGGTCTCGCCCTCCAGCAGCCGGCCCACCGGGATACCGGTCCACGCGGCGATCACCTCGGCCACGTCGTCCGGGCCCACGTACTCCTTGACCATCACCGAACGGTCGACGTCGCCCTCCTCCGCGGAGGCCTCGGCCAAGGCCTTCTCCAGCGCGGGAATGTCGGCGTAGAGCAGCCGGGAGGCACCCTCCAGGTCGCCGTCGCGCTGCAGGCGCTCGGCCTGCCCGCGCACGTCGTCCAGCCGCTGCTTGAGGTCACCGACCCGGTTCAGCCCGGTCTTCTCCTGCTCCCAGCGTGCGGTGAGCGCGTCGAGTTGTTCCTGACGGTCCGCCAGTTCCTTGCGCAACAGGGTCAACCGCTCCAGCGAGGCGGGGTCATCGGCCCGCGCCAGGGCCATCTCCTCCATGCGCATGCGGTCCACGCTGCGGCGCAGCGTGTCCAGCTCGACCGGGGAGGAGTCAATCTCCATGCGCAGCCGGGAGGCGGCCTCGTCGACCAGGTCGATCGCCTTGTCCGGCAGGAATCGTCCGGTGATGTAGCGATCGGACAGGGTGGCCGCAGCTACCAGCGCGGCATCGGAAATGGCCACCTTGTGGTGCGCCTCGTAGCGCTCCTGCAGGCCGCGCAGGATGCCGATGGTGTCCTCCACACTCGGCTCGCCGACCAGCACCTGCTGGAAGCGGCGTTCCAGCGCCGGGTCCTTCTCGATGCGCTCGCGGTACTCGTCCAGGGTGGTCGCGCCGACCAGACGCAGCTCGCCGCGGGCCAACATCGGCTTGAGCATGTTGCCCGCGTCCATCGAGCCCTCGGCATTGCCGGCACCGACCATGGTGTGCAGCTCGTCGATGAACGTGACGATCTGCCCCTCGGAGCTCTTGATCTCCGAGAGCACGGCCTTCAGGCGCTCCTCGAACTCCCCGCGGTACTTCGCACCGGCCACCATCGCGGCCAGGTCCAGGGCGATCAGTCGCTTGCCACGCAGGGATTCCGGCACGTCGCCGGCCACAATGCGCTGGGCCAGGCCCTCGACCACGGCGGTCTTGCCGACGCCCGGCTCGCCGATCAGCACCGGGTTGTTCTTGGTGCGTCGGGCCAACACCTGGACCACGCGGCGGATCTCGGCGTCCCGGCCGATCACCGGGTCGAGCTTGCCGTCCCGCGCGGCGGCGGTCAGGTCGACGCCGTACTTCTCCAGTGCCTGGTAAGTGGCCTCCGGGTCCGGGCTGGTCACCCGGGCACTACCGCGGATCACCCCGAAGGCGTCCAGCAACGTTTGCGCGGTGATCTGATGCTGCTTCAGCAGGTCGGCCACGTCGGACTTGCCGTCCGCCAGACCGACCAACAGGTGCTCGGTGGAGACGTACTCGTCGCCGAGGGACTCCGCGACCTCCGCCGCGGCCTGCAGGGCGAGGTAGGTCTGCCGGCCCACGCCCGGCGCGGCGACCGATGCGCCGCTGGCGGCGGGCAGCCGGTTCAGGATCGCCTCGGCCGCACTGGTGATCACGGCCGGGTCGGCGCCCGCGGCGGTCAGCAGCGGACGGACCGTGCCGTCCGGCTGGGCCAGCAGGGCGAGCAACAGGTGCACCGGTTCCACCTGGCTGTGGCCGGCCGTGGCGGCGCGGCGCACTGCGGTGGAGAAGGCCTCTTGGCTGCGGGTGGTGAGTTTCTCAGCGTCCATTCTCTACTTCTCGTTCTACGGTCGACGGGGTTTGTTGGGGTGCCAGACGACGACGGCCGAGCCACTCGGCTCGTAGACGGCGGGCAGGTTGATCCGGCGGTACGCCGGTGAGGTGGCCTCGGACTGCTTCTCGCGCAGCGCGGCCAGCACGTAGTTCAGTTCGGCCTCGAGTTGGGCGACCCGCTCACGCAGGACGTCGTTGGTGCGCTCCAGGTCCAGGATCCGTTTGATCCCGGCCAGGTTCAGGCCCTCCTCCTGGGAGAGGCGGGCCACCTCACGCAGTCGCAGGATGTCGTGGGCGGAGTAGCGCCGACCCCGCCCGGAGGTGCGGCCCGGTGAGACCAGACCCAGCCGGTCGTACTGGCGCAGGGTCTGCGGGTGCAGCCCGGACAGTTCGGCGGCCACCGAGATCACGTAGACCCCGATCTCCTCGAACTCCTCCATCACTCCTCCTCCCGCTTCTCGCTAACGTCCGACGAATAGCGTCCTATAGGCCACACCTGGTCGGACGTCACGTGGTGGTGGGGCCCGTTCCGGCGGCGGCGATCAGGTCGGCCCGCGGATCGCCCGGGGTGGCGGCGGCGAAAGCTTCCAGGGCCGCCTTCGCCTCCGGGCTCAGCTTGTCCGGCACCACCACGTTCACCGTGACCAACAGGTCTCCGCGGGTGCCGTCCTTGCGTGCGGCGCCGCGCCCGCGCACCCGCATGGTGCGCCCGTTCGCGGTGCCCGGGGCCAGCCGCAGGGTGACCGGTGCACCGTTCAACGTGGGCACCTTCACCTCCCCGCCCAGCGCCGCCTCGGCGAAGGTGACCGGCACGGTGATGGTGAGGTGCTCGCCGCGTCGGCCGAACACCGGGTGCGGGCGGACGTGCACGGTGACGAACAGGTCGCCGGACGGGCCGCCGCGTTCGCCGGGCGCGCCCTTGCCCTTCAGCCGGATCTTCTGACCGTCACTCACCCCGGCCGGGATGCGGGTGTTCATGGTCCGGGTGCTGGTCCCGCGTCCGCTGCCGTGGCAGGTCGGGCACGGGTCATCGACCACCATGCCGCGGCCACGACAGGCCTGGCACGGCTCGGACATCGCGAACCCACCCATGTTGCGGCTGGTGTGCCCGCTGCCCCCGCAGACGTTGCACAACTTCGGAGTGGTACCGGCCCGCGCGCCGGTGCCGGCGCACGAGGAACACGGCGCCTCGCTGGCCAACCGCAGCGGGACGGTGGCGCCTTCCACCGCGTCGGCGAAGTTCAGCGTCACCTCCGTCTCCATGTCGGCACCGCGCCGGGCCCCCGTGCCCCGGCCCCGGCCTTGACCCCGATTGAAGATGTCGCCGAGCACGTCGCCGAGCCCGCCGTCGCCGAACGAGAAATCGAAATTCGCCCCGCCCGGCGCCGCCCCGCCACCACCGCGGCGTGGCCCGAAGCCGTTGCTGAAGCCGCCGGAGCCGTACAGTTCCCGGCCCTCGTCGTACTCCTTGCGTCGCTCGGCGTCGCCGAGCACGGAGTAGGCCTCGGAGACCTCCTTGAACCGCTCCTCGGCCTCCGGGTTGTTCTTGTTCTGGTCCGGGTGCAGTTCCCGGGCCAGCTTCCGGTAGGCCTTCTTGACCTCGGCGGCCGCGGCGCCCTTCTTCAGACCGAGGACGGCATATAGATCCTTGTCGAGGTACTCACGCGTGCTGTTACTCATGCCGTCCCCCTCTCATAACGCTTCGTCAGTTCTCCTCGGGCTCAGCAACCCGTACCCGGGCCGCCCGCATGATCCGCTCGCCCACCTTGTAGCCGGGCTGCAGCACCTCCACGCAGGTCGCTTCGCTGACCTCGGGAGAGAACTCGTGCATCAATGCCTCGTGCACCTTGGGGTCGAACGGGTCGCCCGCCTCGCCGTAGGGCACCAAGCCGAGCTTGCCGAGCGCGGACTCCAGGGATTCCGCGACGACCTTGAAGCCGCCGACGAGTTCCCCGTGCGCCCGCGCCCGCCCGATGTCGTCGAGCACCGGCAACAGCTCGTTGAGCGCCGCGATCACGGCGAGTTCGCGTACCGCCTCGCGGTCCCGCTCCACCCGACGGCGGTAGTTCATGTACTCCGCCTGCAGGCGTTGCAGGTCCGCGGTGCGCTCGGCCAACTCGGCCGCGGTGCTGTCAGGCACCGCAGCCTCGGCCGGCGGGGCCGGAGGCATCACTGCCTCCGGCCGCACCTCACCGGTGATCGGGTCGAGGCGACGCTTGTCCCGGATGACCGGTTCCTCGCGCTCGTTTTCGGAACTCACTTGCCGTCCTCATCGATGATCTCGGCGTCCACCACGTCCTCGTCGGCGTGGGTGTGGTCACCGGTCGGCCCGGCCTCCGCGGTCGGGGCGGCGCCGGCGTACATGCCCGCGCCGAGGGTCTGGCTGGCTGCGGCGACCTTTTGCGTGGCGGTCTTGACCGCCTCGTCGTCGTTGCCCTCCAGGGCCTTCTTCAGCTCGGCGACGGCCGATTCGACCTCGGCCTTGTTCGCCGCGCCCGGACCGTCGGCGAGCTTGTCCGCGTTGTCCGCGATGAACTTCTCGGTCTGGTAGACCAGCGCCTCCGCGGTGTTGCGGTTCTCCACCGCCTCGCGCCGCTTGCGGTCGTCCTCGGCGTACTGCTCGGCGTCGCGGACCATCTTGTCGATGTCCTCACGCGGCAGCGCAGAGCCACCGGTGACGGTCATCGACTGCTCCTTGCCGGTGCCCAGGTCCTTCGCGGACACGTGCACGATGCCGTTCGCGTCGATGTCGAAAGTGACCTCGATCTGCGGCACGTTGCGCGGCGCCGGGGGCAGCCCGGTCAGCTCGAAGTTGCCGAGCGACTTGTTGTCCCGGGCGAAGTCCCGCTCACCTTGGTAGACCTGGATCAGCACGGAGGGCTGGTTGTCCTCGGCCGTGGTGTAGGTGCGCGAACGCTTGGTCGGGATCGTGGTGTTGCGCTCGATCAGCTTGTCCATCACGCCGCCCTTGGTCTCGATACCGAGGGACAGCGGGGTGACGTCGAGCAGCAGGACGTCCTTGACCTCGCCCTTGAGCACGCCGGCCTGCAGGGCCGCGCCGACCGCGACGACCTCGTCGGGGTTCACGCCCTTGTGCGGGTCCTTGCCACCGGTCAGTTCCTTGACCAGGTCGAAGACGGCGGGCATCCGGGTGGAGCCACCGACGAGCACGACGTGGTCGATGTCGGAGACCGAGACCCCGGCGTCCTTCATGACCGAGGCGAACGGCTTGCGGCAGCGGTCGAGCAGGTCCGCGGTGATCTTCTGGAACTCGGCGCGGGAGAGCGTCTCGTCCATGAACAGCGCGTTCTTCTCCGCGTCCTGGGTGATGTAGGGCAGGTTGATCGCGGTCGACTGAGCCGAGGAGAGCTCGATCTTGGCCTTCTCCGCGGCCTCCCGGACGCGCTGCATGGCCATCTTGTCCTTGGCCAGGTCGATGCCGTGCGCGGCGCGGAACTTCTGCACGAGGTGATCGATGATCCGCTCGTCCCAGTCGTCACCACCGAGGCGGTTGTCACCGCTGGTGGCCTTCACCTCGACCAGACCCTCGTCGATCTCCAGCAGAGAGACGTCGAAGGTGCCACCGCCGAGGTCGAAGACCAGGATGCGGTGGTCGGTGGTGTCCTTGTCCAGCCGGTAGGCCAGCGCCGGAGGTCGGCTCGTTGATGATGCGCAGCACGTTGAGGCCCGCGATCTCACCGGCCTCCTTGGTGGCCTGACGCTCGGAGTCGGAGAAGTACGCGGGCACGGTGATCACCGCGTCGGTGACCGTCTCGCCGAGGTAGGCCTCGGCGTCCCGCTTGAGCTTCTGCAGCACGAACGCGGAGATCTGCTGCGGGGTGAAGGTCTTGCCGTCGATGTCCTTGGTCCAGTTGGTCCCCATCTCGCGCTTCACCGAGCGGATGGTGCGGTCGATGTTGGTGACCGCCTGC
>DASQPJ010000128.1:0-3054 GCA_035644015.1 Sporichthyaceae bacterium | reverse complement strand
AGCCCGTCGGGGTGGTGGCCTAGCCTCGGGCCGGTGTTGAACACCCTGGCGGTGGCGAACTACCGCTCGCTGCGCGACCTGATCCTGCCGCTGTCCCGGTTGACCCTGGTCACCGGCGCGAACGGGAGCGGCAAGTCCAGCCTGTACCGCGCGTTGCGGCTGCTGGCCGAGGCCTCCCGCAACGGCGCGGTGGCCGCGCTGGCCCGGGAAGGCGGCCTGCCCTCGACGCTGTGGGCGGGCCCGGAGACCTTCGGGCGCGCGGTCCGCGAGGGCCGCGCGCCGGTTGAGGGCACCGTGCGGACGAAAGCGGTCGGGTTGCGGCTCGGGTTCGCCGGGGACGAGTTCGGCTACGCGCTCGACCTTGGATTCCCGGTGCCCGGGCAGACCCTGTTCAACCTGGACCCGGAGTTCAAACGCGAATGCGTCTGGGCCGGCCCGGGGCTACGCCCGTCGACCCTGCTGGCCGACCGCGCCGGCCCGGTGGTGCGCACCAGGGACCAGAACGGCGGGTGGGCGCAGGCCACCGACAGCATCCGGCTCACCGACAGCATGATCAGCGAGTTCGCCGATCCGCGCCGGTGTCCTGAACTGCTGATGGTCCGGGAACGGGTCCGGTCGTGGCGGTTCTACGACCACTTCCGCACCGACGCCGAGGCGCCGGCGCGGCAAGCCCGGATCGGCACCCGCACCATGGTGCTCGGCCACGACGGCGCCGACCTCGCCGCGGCACTCGCCACGATCCGCGAGATCGGCGACGCCGGCGCGCTGCACAACGCGGTGGACAGCGCGTTTCCCCAATCGCGGCTGGAGATCGCCAACGTGGAGGGCCGCTTCGAGCTGCGGTTCCACCAGCACGGCCTGCTGCGTCCGCTGGGCGCGGCGGAGCTGTCCGACGGCACGCTGCGCTACCTGCTGTGGGTCGCCGCGCTGCTCACTCCCCGCCCGCCCGAACTGCTGGTGCTCAACGAGCCGGAGACCAGCCTGCATCCGGACCTGCTGCCCGCGCTGGCCGCTCTGATCGCCACCGCCGCGATGCGCACCCAGCTCATCGTGGTCTCCCACGCGCAATCGCTGATGCGCGCGATCGAGGCGGTCGCGGGTGAGCTGGACACCAAGGTCGCCACGCTCGCGCTGCGCAAGGAGCTCGGCGAAACCACCCTGGACGGGCAAGGCCAGTTGGACCGCCCGTCCTGGCACTGGCCGAAGCGCTAGGCCCGTGAGTGGTATTGGCTGCTATCGCGACCAATACCACTCACAGGCAATTGGCCAGGGCCTTCAGGGTGCGCTCGCCGCCGGGATCGCCGTCGGTGGCCGGGACCAGCACCACCTCGTCCAGGCCGGCGTCGGCGTAGGCGGCCAGCCGCTTGCTGACCGCGTCCAGGTCGCCGACCAGCCCGATCCGGTCGGCGGCGTCCCCGGGTAGCGCGGCGAGCAGCTGGTCGCGGTCCGCCCCCGCCTGGGCCAGCCGCACCGCGTCGCCGAGCCCGGCGGCGGTGAACATCTCGCCGTACCCGGCCACCTCGAGGTAGCCGGCCAGGCTCTGCATGATCTGCGCGGTGGACGCCGGATCAGGGTCGACCGCAGCGGGGATCCAGGCGGCCAGCTTGGGCGCCGGCCGACCCACCACGCGCGCGGCGGCGTCCAGCTTGTCCCGGTACTGGCGGGCCAGTTCAGGGGAGACGAGGTCGAGCACCATCCGGTCGGCGTACTCGGCCGCCACCGCGATGGCGCGATCGCCGAAGGCCGCCACGGTGATCGGCCCGCCGGGTGGATCCAGCCGCAGCCGGTAGCCGTGGGTGGACACCGTCTCCCCGTCGAAGTCGGCCTGGCCGCCGCCGAACAGCGCACGGACCGCCTGGGCGCTCTCCGCCAACGTGGTCACCGCCCGACGGCGCGAGCGGCCGTGCATCCGTTCCACCACCCGGATGCTCGAGGTACCAAGTGCCACGCCGACCGGCCGACCGATGAGGGCGGCGGTGGACGCGGCGCCGCGGGCGATCGTCGCCGGGTCGCGGACCGACACCGGGATCGGCCCCACCGTGATCGGGATGCGCTCGGTGGCCAGGCCGGCCGCGGTGGCCAGCGCGAACGCATCCCAGACGAACCCTTCGCCGACCCACAGGTCCGGGTATCCCAGCCGGTCGGCCAGCGCCGCGGTGCGCAGTTCCTCCTCCGGGGCCACGTTCGGGCGGGACGCGACAACAACGCTGATGTCCATAGCCGGCACCAACAACACCCGGCCGACCGGATGTTCCCAGGGGTCGTGAGTGGCGATGGTCGCTATAGCGACCATCGCCACTCACGACTCGAACAGCTGCTTGCCCCAGTAGCTGTTGGCGTCCGGGACGCCGGCCGGGCAGGCGAACAACGCCGAGCCGACGTGCCGGATGTATTCGTTGAGCGCGTCCTGGCTGCCCAGCTTGCGCTGCAGCGTGACGAACTGCGCGGGGTCACGCTGGTAGCTGATGAAAAACAGCCCGGCGTCCAGGTCGCCGGTGCGCTCGTCGATGCCGTCGGTGAAGGAGTACCCCCGGCGCAGCAGGCGCAGCCCGTTGTTGTTCTCGAACGCGGCCAACCGGACATGCGCGTCGTCGGCGATCACCGTGGTGCCGTCCGGGCCGGCGGCGGCGAAGTCCGGGAGGTCGAACTCGGCCTTGCCGGTCAGTGGGGCGCCGGTGTACTTCGCCCGGCCGAACACGGCCTCCTGGTCGGAGAGCCGGTCCCGGTCCCAGGCCTCGATGAACATCCGGATCCGCCGGGCGACCAGGTAGCTGCCGCCCTGGATCCACTTCTGCCCGGCCTCATCGCCCACCCAGACGTACTGATTGAGCGCGTCGGCGTCGTTGCTCTTGATGTTGCGGGTGCCGTCCTTGAAGCCCATCAGGTTGCGCTCGGTCTGCTGGTCGGCGCCGGTGGACGCGGTACGCCCGAAGCCCAGCTGGGTCCACCGGGTGACCGCGGTGCCCTTGCCGAGGCGGGCCAGGTTGCGCACCGCGTGGAAGGCCACGGCGGGGTCGTTCGCGCAGGCCTGGATGCCGATGTCACCGCCGGTGC
>DASQPJ010000127.1:0-11378 GCA_035644015.1 Sporichthyaceae bacterium | reverse complement strand
TGCTGCGCATCGAGGAGGAACTCGGCGACGCAGCTCGCTACGCCGGCGCTGCCGCGTTCCCCCGGTTCACCGCGGACAGCGGCGCGTGAAGGTTCCCCGGCGCGCACCGGCCCCGCGGGCGATGGCCCGGGACCGGGCCCGCCCCGTCGCGGCCGGACGTCCGGCGCGGCCGGGACGCCGCGCGCTGCGCGGGCGGGTACCGGCCGTGATCGTGCCGCCCGCCCTGGTGGTCTCGTTGAACACCCGGCGCAACCCGTTCACCCGCCGCGCGGCGATCTTCGCCTCGGTGCTGCTGTTGGTCGCGGTCTCGGTGGCCTATCCCGCGCAGCGTTACGTCACCCAGCGCCGGCACATCGCGGACCTGCGTGCCGAGGTCACGGCGAGTGCCGCCCGGGTCACCGCGCTGCAGCACGAGTCCACCCTGCGCGCGCAGAACTTCTACATCGAACGAGAAGCGCGGCTGCGCTTGCACTACGTGATGCCGGGCGAGCAGGCCTTCCGGGTCAGCGACCCGCCGGTGGCGTCAACCGGCGGCACCGGCCCGGCGGTCAGCCCGTTGTGGTGGGGCCGACTGCTGAGCTCGGTCGCCGACGCGGCCACCCCGGTCGAGCAACTGCCGACCGGCAACCGACACGCCCCCTAACGCCGATGGGTGTGCTCGGGCCGGACCCGACCGCCGCGGACCTCGCGGCCGTGCACCGGCAACTGGGACGTGCTCCGCGTGGTGTGGACTCCGTCGCCTACCGCTGCCCGTGCGGGGAGCCCGCGGTGCTGGCCACCCGTCCCCGGTTGCCGGACGGCACCCCGTTCCCCACGCTGTACTACCTGACCTGCGCCCGGGCCGCCTCGGCGATCGGCACGCTGGAGGCGCAGGGCGCGATGAACGCAATGAACGCCCGCCTGGCCGCTGACCCCGCACTGGCCGCGGCCCACCGGGCCGCGCACACCGACTACCTGACGCACCGTCACCGAGTGGCGGACGTCGCGGAGATCGCGGGTGTCTCCGCGGGCGGCATGCCGGACCGGGTGAAGTGCCTGCACGTGCTTGCCGGGCACGCCCTGGCCGCCGGGCCGGGCGTCAACCCCCTCGGTGATGAAGTAGTGGCCGAGCTCGGCGAGTGGTGGCGGACCCACCCCTGCGCGACCCGCGAACAGACGGAGGACACACCATGAAGCGGGTCGCGGCGATCGATTGCGGGACGAATTCCATTCGCCTGCTGATCGCGCAGGTCGGGGCCGACGGCTCGCTGGTGGATCTGGATCGTCGGATGCAGATCGTGCGTCTCGGTCAGGGCGTGGACGCCACCGGACGGTTGGCACCCGAGGCCCTGGAACGCACGTTCGCCGCGGCGCGGGAATATGCCGCGGCCATCGCCGCCGCTGATGTGGACGCGGTGCGGGTGGTGGCCACCAGTGCCACCCGGGACGCGAGCAACCGCGAGGAGTTCGAGGTCGCCATGACCGAGATCTTCGGTGTCGCGCCCGAGGTGGTGCCCGGCGAGGTGGAGGCGGCGCTCTCCTTTGCCGGGGCCACCGGCGGGCTGGCCGCAGCCGGCGTGACCGCGCCCTACCTGGTCGTCGACATCGGTGGTGGCTCCACCGAGTTCGTGCTGGGCGCCGACGCCCCCATCGCGGCCTGCTCGGTGAACGTGGGCTGCGTGCGCATGCGAGAGCGGCGGTTGACCGACGACCCGCCGACGGCCGAGCAGATCGAGGCGGCCACCGCGGACATCGACGCGGCCATCGCCGAGGCCGCGCAGGTGGTGTCGCTGAGCGCGGCTGCGTCGTTGATCGGCGTCGCCGGCACCGTCACCACGCTCACCGCGATCGCGTTGGGTCTGCAGACCTATGACCCGGTGGCGATCCACCGGGCCCGGGTACCGGCGGCCAAGGTGCGCGCGATCGCGCAACGCCTGCTCTCCCTCACCCGGCAGGAGCGGGAGGCGATTCCCAGCATGCACCCCGGTCGGGTCGACGTGATCGCGGCCGGCGCCCTGGTGCTGGACCGGGTGCTGCACGCGGTTGGCGGGGCCGACCTGATCGCCTCTGAACACGACATCCTGGACGGCATCGCCGCCTCCGCGCTCCGCCGCGTGTGAAGCAGGTTGGGCCGGGCGGGTGAGCCGGTTGGGCCGTCCGGGGGAGGCCCGCGTTTGAAACACCCGTGGGTCCGCAACCGCTTCCTAGCCTGTACGCATGCGCAACAGGGGAGGCTCGCGGCTGAGGTGGGCGGCCCTCGCCGGCGTCGCCGTGGGTTCCCTGCTCCTGGGGACCGTGGTCAACACCGCGCAGGCCGACCAACCCGGCCCGGGGCTCGGCATCAAGGTGCTGTCCAACCGCGCCGACCTGATCTCCGGTGGCGATGCCTACGTGGAGATCACCGAGCCCGCGGGCGTGCGGGTCGACCGCATGCGGATCACCCTGGACGGCAAGGACGCCAACCCCACCTTCGCCCGGCGCCCGGACGGCCGGGTCACCGGTCTGATCGAGGGCATGAGCGTCGGGGAGCACATCGTGGCCGCGCACGCATCGCACCTGAAGGGTGCCTGGATCAAGCTGACCAACCATCCGATCAGTGGGCCGATCCTGACCGGTCCCCAACCGCAGCCTTACTACTGCACCACCGCGGAACATGGCCTGGGTGCCCCGCAGGACGCCGCGTGCAACGTCCCGGTGCGCTACGACTGGTACTACCTGCCCACCGACCTGCGGGTGAACACGCTGCAGCCCTACAACCCGGCGCACCCGGCGAGCGACGTGCGCAGGGTCACCACCGACCAGGGCCACACCGTGCCTTTCATCGTGCGCGACGAGCGGGGGGTGATGGACCGGGGCATTTACGACATCACGGTGCTCTACGACCCGACGAAGCCCTGGGCACCGTGGGCGGCGCAGGACGGGTGGAACCGCAAGGCGGTGTTCCGGGCGGGCGCGAGTTGCGGAACGGGCCACGTGCAGGGTGACTTTCACGACGCGGCGCTCAAGGAGGGCTACCTGCAACGCGGGTTCGCCGTGATCACCTCCGGCACCGCGAACTTCGCCTACAACTGCAATGACGTGGCCGGCGTCGAGGCCCTGATGATGCTCAAGGAACGACTGGTCGAGCAGTACGGGGAGATCCGTTACACGATCGGCGAGGGTTGCTCGGGCGGGTCGATCGCGGTGATCGCGGTCGCGGCCAACTATCCGGGCCTGCTGGACGGAATCATGCCGTCGTGCGGCTTTCCGGACCTGTGGGGCGTGGTCCAGTCCGGGCAGGACTGCGCGCTGATGACCCGTCATTTCCAACTGGACGGCAGGTTGTGGACCAAGGACGCGGACCAAGCCGCGGCCACCGGGTTCGCCTCCCCGAAGAGTTGCTCGAGCATGGCCAGTTCCTGGAAGGGCATGCTCGACCCGTGGAAGACGTCGCTGTGCACCGCGGAGCGGATGCCCGGCCCGCATCCGGTGACGGACACGCGTTGGGTTTATGACCCGGTGAAGAACCCGACCGGGGCGCGTTGTTCGTTGCAGGACTTCCAGGAGCCGTTGTTCGGGCTGCGCCCGGACGGGAAGGCGAACCGGCCCTACGACAACGTCGGCGTGCAGTATGGCCTGAAGGCCCTGGCGTCCGGGGCGATCAGCGTCGAGCAGTTCCTTGACCTCAACGCCAACGCCGGCGGCTACGACATCGACGGCGGCTGGCAGCCGCAGCGCTCGGTGGCCGATCCGGACGGACTCAGCCGGGCCTACCGGGGCGGTCGGGTGATCAATGCCGCAGAGCTGGCAAGCGTGCCCATCGTCAACGTGCGTGGCTATGTGGAGGACGGTTTTCATACCACCGTTGAGGATCTGACGCTGCGTTATCGCTTGCTGCGGGACACCGGGAGCACGGGTAACCAGGTGATCCGGATTTTGCCCCTGTACCACCCGTTCCTCGGCGCGTTCGACCTGCTGGACGAGTGGCTGTCCGCGATCGAGGCCGATCACTCCGAGCGCACTACCGCGGACAAGGTACTCGCCGACCGGCCCGCGGATGCCGTGGATGGGTGCGTGACCAAGTCCGAGGAGTTGGTAACCGACCCGGCGCGGTGCCTCAAGCTCTACCCGATGCACGCCAAACCGCGGCTGACCGCCGGCGGGCCGCTCACCGAGGACGTGCTGAAGTGCCAACTGCGTCCCGCCATCCGATCGGACTACCCGGCGCAGATGACCGTGGCGCAGTTCTCCCGGCTGCTGGCGATCTTCCCGGACGGGGTCTGTGACTGGTCGAAGGCCGGTGTGGACCAGGCCCCGCCGATCGGAACCTGGCAGAGCTACCAGGCCGGTCCGGACGCTGTGCCGCTCGGGCCGCCGCCGGTCGCCAAACCCGTCGATTGAGCCGTTGTCCAGCACCGTTGTGCCGGGCGGGTGACGAGGTTGGGCCGGACGGTGGATCTGCACGTCGATCTCCCCGCGGGCCCGCAGGCGGTTCTTAGCCTTTGTTCATGGGGAATGGGGGAGGCCTACGCCGGGCCTGGGTGGCCGTGGTCAGCCTGGCCGCCGGGACCCTGTTGATCACCTCCGTGGTCAACGCGCAGGCGATCAAGAAGCCCGGACCGGCCCTCGGTATCCAGGTCCTGTCCAACCGCGCGGATCTGATCTCCGGCGGGGATGCCTACCTGGAGATCACCGAACCGCCGGGCCGCCGGGCCGAGGGGGTGCGCGTACTGCTGGACGGGCAGGACATCAGCCAGACCTTCGCTCGCCGGGACAACGGCCGGATCCTCGGCGTGGTCCAGGGGATGAGCGATGGCACCCACGTGTTGGCCGCACGCGCCGCGCACCTCACCGGGGCGCAACTGACCCTGGACAACCACCCGGTGGGTGGCCCGGTGTTCTCCGGCCCGCAGATCCAGCCGTGGATCTGCACCACCCAGCAACTGGGTCTGGGCCAGGCCACCGACGCGACGTGCAACGCGCCGACCCACTACGACTGGTACTACATGCCGAGCGACCCCAAGGCCGTCGAGGTCCAGGCCTACGACCCGGCGCACCCGGCCACCGACGTGCGGATGACCACCAACGACCGCGGCGCGCAGGTGCCCTACATCGTGCGCGACGAACGTGGCACCTCCGATCGCGGTGTCTACGACATCGCGGTGCTCTACGACCCGACCAAGCCGTGGACGCCGTGGGACCCGCAGGCCGGGTGGAACGGCAAAACGTTGGTGCGCTTCGGGGCCAGCTGCAATCCCGGCCACGTGCAGGGCGACTTCCACGACGCGGCGCTGCAGGAGTTCGCGCTGTCCCGTGGCTTCGCCATCCTCACCTCCGGCATGGCGGTGATGGGCTTGAACTGCAATGACGTGGTCGCCGCCGAAGCGGTGAGCATGCTCAAGGAGCACTTCATCGAGAACTACGGGCAGATCCGGTACACGATCGCGGATGGCTGCTCGGGCGGGTCCACGCTGCTGTACTCGGTGGCGGGCAACTATCCGGGCCTGATCGACGGGCTGCGCCCGCAGTGCTCCTACAGCGATTTCTGGGGCTACGTGCAAACCGCGCAGGACTGTTCCCTGCTGGGCCGGGTGTTCGACGCAGCGCCCAAGGAGTGGGACGACGCCGCCCGGGCTGCGGTGGCCGGCTTCCAGACGTCGAGCTCCTGTACCGACTGGTCGCGGTTGTGGCAGACCCTGTTCCAGCCGGCCAATCAGCCCGGCTGCCTCACCTCGCGGATGCCCGGCCCGCACCCGGCCAGCGTGGACTGGGTCTATGACCGCAGGCGCAACCCGAGCGGGGTGCGTTGCTCGCTGCAGGACTACCAGGTCAACGAGTTCGGTCAGCGCTCGGACGGCAAGGCCAACCGCCCTTACGACAACGGCGGCGTGCAGTACGGCCTGAAAGCGCTCAACGACGGGAAGGTCAGCGTTGATCAGTTCCTCGACCTCAACCAGCGGGTCGGCGGCTACGACATCGACAACAATTGGCAGGCCGACCGCGCCACCGCCGATCCGGATGCGCTTTCCCGGGCCTACCGCGGCGGGCGGGTCCTCGGCGGGGCCAACCTGGACCGGGTGCCGGTCGTCAACATCCGCTACTACGACGAGCACGGTTACCACACCGCGGTCGAGGACCAGGTGCTGCGCGCCCGGCTGCGCCGCGACACCGGCAGCGACGCCAACCTCGTCACGATCACCGCGCCGAACGGAGCGAACCAGTCCACGTTGGCGTTCCTGGTGATCGATCGGTGGCTGGCCGGGATCGAGGCCGATCACTCCGACGCGCCGCTCGCGCAGAAGGTGCGCACCGACCGGCCCGCGAGCACCGTGGACGCCTGCATGGTGAACGGGTCCACACACACCGACGCCACCACGTGCAGTGCCGCCTACCCGACGTTCTCCAAGCCGAGACTGGTGGCCGGCGGCCCGATGGCCGACGACGTGCTGAAGTGCCAACTCCGTCCGGTATCCCGCGGGGACTACCCGGCGTCGATGAGCGTCGAGCAGTTCTCCCGGTTGATGCGGATCTTCCCCGACGGGGTGTGCGACTGGAGCCTTCCCGGCGTCGACCAGGGGCCTGCGTTGGGTCCGTGGCAGAGCTACGCATCGGGTCCGGACTCGGTTCCGCTCGGCCCCGACCCCGTGTTCGCCCGGCTGCAGCACTGAACTGATTGAGGAGAGGGGGGTCACATGGGCGGGTTCCGTATCGGCTACGCCGTCGGTGCAGTGGTGGCAGGCGCCTTGGTGGTGACCTCCGTGGTGCGCGCGGACGCGGACCGCGACTCCGGTCCGGGGCTGGCCATCCAGGTGCTTTCCAACCGGGCGGATCTGATCTCCGGCGGGGACGCCTACGTGCAGATCGACGGGCCGCAGGACCAGGCCCCGGGCAACGTGCACGTCGAACTCGACGGCCGGGACATCAGTGACACGTTCGCGAAGCGGGACAACGGCCGGGTGCAGGGCGTGGTCACCGGAATGAGTGAGGGCCCGCACATCCTGACCGCGCGGGCCGACGGTCTGACAGGAGCTCAGATCGCGTTGAACAACCACCCGATCGGTGGCCCGGTGTTCTCCGGGGCGCAGCTGCAGCCGTGGTTCTGCACCACTCGGCTGCATGGCCTGGAGAACGCCAAGGACGAGCAGTGCAACGCGCCCACCCGCT
Organism: Sporichthyaceae bacterium; assembly: GCA_035644015.1. Taxonomy (GTDB): domain Bacteria; phylum Actinomycetota; class Actinomycetes; order Sporichthyales; family Sporichthyaceae; genus DASQPJ01. The sequence goes on along the minus strand of DASQPJ010000127.1, from coordinate 4,256 downwards.
ACGAGTGGTACTACCTGCCGTCCGACCCCACGGTGACCAAGCTGCAGAAGTTCGATCCCGCGTCCCCGCCGACCGACGCGCGGATGGTGGTCACCGATCGCGGCGTCCGGGTGCCCTACATCGTGCGTGACGAGCGGGGCACCATCGACCGCGGCATCTACGACATCGCGGTGCTCTACGACCCGGCCAAACCGTGGACGCCATGGGATCCGCAACCGGCGTGGAACGGCAAGGTGTTCGTGCGCGCGGGCGGGTCCTGCGATACCGGCCACGTGCAGGGCGACTACCAGGACGCGGCACTGCAGGAGTCCTCGTTGGCCCGCGGCTTCGCCGTGGTCACCTCCGGCATGACCGTGCTGGGCTTCAACTGCAACGACGTGGTCGCCGCCGAGGCGCTGATGATGATCAAGGAACACCTTGTCGAGACCTACGGCCCGGTCCGTTACGCCATCGGCGAGGGCTGTTCCGGCGGCGCGACGCTGGTGTTCTCGGCCGCGGCGAATTACCCCGGCCTGCTCGACGGTTTGCAGCCCGCCTGTGCGTTCCCGGACTTCTGGGAGTACACCCAGGGCGCCGAGGACTGTGCGCTGCTGGCCCGGACGTTCCGCAGTGGCGGTGACCTGTGGGCGGACAAGGCCGCGCAGGCAGCGGTGGCCGGCTTCCAGTCCGAGCACAGTTGCAGCACGTGGCAGAACCCGTGGCAGGCGCTGTTCCGCCCCGATTACACGCCGAGCTGCGCGGCCGGTCGGATGCCCGGGCCGCACCCACCGGTGGACTTCGTGTACGACCCCCAACGCAACCCGCACGGCACCCGGTGCACGTTGCAGGACTACCAGGTCAACGAGTTCGGCCGGCGCGATGACGGCAAGGCCAACCGGCCCTACGACAACCTCGGCGTGCAGTACGGCCTGAAAGCGCTCACCGACGGCAAGATCAGCGTTGCTCAGTTCCTCGATCTCAACCAGCGCGTCGGCGGCTGGGACATCGACGGGCGTTGGCAGGCGGCCCGGTCGGTGGCCGACCCGGCGGCATTGAGTCGGGCCTATCTGGGCGGGCGGGTGTTGAACACCGCCACCCTGGCCGGGGTGCCGATCGTCAACGTCCGCTACTGGGACGAGAACGGCTACCACACCTCGGTTGAGGATCAGGTGATGCGCGCACGGTTGCGCCGCGACACCGGGTCGTCGGATAACCACGTGGGGGTCACCTCGGTGATCGGCAAGCAGGCCAACATCCGTCCGTTCGACATGATCGACCGGTGGCTCGCGGCGATCGAGGCGGACCACTCGGCGGTATCGGCGGAGCAGAAGGTACGCACCGACAAGCCGGCCGACCTGGTCGACACCTGCGTGATCCAGGCCAGCAACGTCACCAACACGCAGCGTTGCCAGAGTGAATATCCGCACTACTCCAAGCCGCGTTTGGTGGCCGGTGGCCCGCTCACCGAGGACGTGCTCAAGTGTCAGTTGCGACCGGCGAGCCGGGCCGATTATCCGGTGCAGATGACGACCAGTCAGTTCGCCCGAGTGTTGGACATCTTCCCCTCGGGGGTGTGTGACTGGAGCGTGCCGGGGGTGGACGCATCGGCGCCGACGGGCCCGTGGCAGAGCTTTACCGACGGCCCGGATGGTCGCCCGCTCGGTCCGCCGCCGACCTCGACCAAGATCGGGGACTGATCAGCGGCATGATGGCGGGATGGCATCCGGGGCAGCGCGATGGGCGTTCGTGCCGCCGGGCACCGGTTGGCCGGGTGACCCGGCCGACGCGTACACCCCGGTAGCCGGCGATGCCGCGGCAGTTGCCGCACTCGCCGGGACGGCCCCGGACCTCACCGAGCTGACGGCCCGTCAGTCGGTGTGCCGGGCCTGTCCGCGGCTGGTGGCCTGGCGCGAGCAGGTGGCGCTGGAACGACGCCGGGCCTACGCCGAGGAGACCTACTGGGGCAGACCCATCGCGGGCTGGGGTGAGGACAGACCCCGGGTACTACTGGTCGGTCTGGCGCCGGCCGCACACGGTGGCAACCGCACCGGGCGGGTCTTCACCGGCGACCGCAGCGGGGACTGGCTGTTCGCCTCACTGCACCGGGTCGGGCTGGCCGCGCTGCCCACCTCCACCCATGCGGGTGACGGACAACGCCTGCTCGGTGCCCGGATGGTCGCCGCGGTGCGGTGCGCCCCGCCGGTCAACAAACCGGAGAACTCCGAACGCGACGCCTGCAAGCCGTGGCTGGATCGCGAACTGGCCCTGGTGCTGCCGCACCTGCGCGCGGTGGTGTGCCTGGGTTCCTTCGGCTGGGCCGCGGCGTTGACCTCACTGGCCGCATGCGGCGTTGCCGTGCCGCGGCCGCGTCCCAAGTTCGGGCACAACGTCGCCCTCGAACTCACCGCTGCGCGGGGACCGTTGCTGCTGCTGGGCTCGTTTCACCCCAGCCAGCAGAACACCTTCACCGGCCGGTTGACCGAGCCGATGTTGGACGAGGTACTGCGCCGCGCGGCGGATGCATGACCGGCGCTTCGGCGTCGGACAGCCACCGGCGACGCACCGGCGGACCCCAGGCCGAGGTCGGGGCCGGCGGCACCTCGGTCAAACACGCATTGCACAGCATCAGCAGGCCGGCCACGTACACGCGCTCGCCGGCCAGGTCGGCCCCGCAGTGCGGGCAGTCGTCGGTCTCGTCCTGACCCCCGGCCGTGGGTTCGGCCCCTCCGGCCGTGGGTTCGGCCCCTCCGTTGTGCACGCTGATCTCCTCGGCGTCAGGTCCCAGCCGCCCCCGGTCGGCCCCGCAACACGGAAAACGCTAGGAGGGCACGGTTACCCGGCCGAGTCGCTCCGGTAAACGCAATGCGCCGTATTCCGCAGCGTCGGACCTTGGTCGCCTGATGGTGCGGTCCTCGTAACCTGTTCGACTCGTTGACACGCTCCTCGTAACATGCCCGACTCGCCGGCCGGTTACCGTCCGGGAATGGGGCTACAGGGGGACACCGCGCTTTTCGAGCGGACCGTGCAGGTGGACTATTCGCAGGCCTTGACGCTGGTCGGCCTGGTGATCGCGCTGCATGCCACCGCTATCGCCCGGGAGCGTTCCCGGCCCCGGCCGGATCGGGAGTGGATCGCGACCCTGGAGCAGCACCGGCGCGACGCCGTGGATACGTGCCGTCGGCTGAGCTCCAACGACCCCGACGAACTGTTCCGGGTGGTACAGGAGTACTCAGCGGTGCACGACACGCTGCTGGCCATGACCCGGCACGCCTGAGCGACGCTGGCTGGTGGTTGTCCCGCTAGCGGTTGCAGTTGATACTGCGCGACAAGCCCAGTAATCGCGGCCCGGGGAGTTTGTGCGGCCTCGCACCGACCGCGCCCGCCGTCGGCTCCGGGCCGGCCGCCCTGCTCGCCGTCCCGCCCGCGGCCAACAAGTACGCCGGCGGGGACTGGCCTCGGTAGCGTTGTCCGACCTACCCCGCCCGGGTGGTGTAACCGGCAGCCACGGCGAGCTTAAACCTCGCTGACCGCAAGGTCGTACGGGTTCAAATCCCGTCCCGGGCACCGAGGCGATGGACCTGACGGTTCGGCCTACATCAGGTCCAGCACAGGTTTGCCGGGAACGTCGGTGGAGACTACGAAGTGACCTCGACGGCCGAGTGGCCCGATGATCTGATGTCCCGTCAGATCATCGGGCGCACCTCCCAGCCTCGAGGGAGCTTGGCCGCGGTCAGAGCACCGCGATGGGGGCCTTAACCGCGCTTCTCGGGCGTCCAGGTGGCGGGCAGGCGCTTGATGCCGTTGCTGAAGTTCCCGATGAGGAAATCCGGCTCGGACGACTGGATGTCCGGGATGCGGGTGTAGACCTCGCTGAGCAGGGACTTGAGCGTGGTCCGGGCCAGCGCGGCACCCAGGCAGAAGTGCGGCCCACCACCGCCGAAGGTGATGTGCGGGTTCGGGCTGCGCAGGATGTCGAAGCGGAACGGGTCGTCGAAGACCTCCTCGTCCCGGTTGCCGGAGCAGTACCACAGCACGACGTTCTCGCCGGCCTTGATCTCCTGCCCGCGAATGACGGTGTCCTGGGTCGCGGTGCGCCGCATGTGGTTGAGCGGGTGGGAGCAGCGCAGGACCTCCTCGACCGCGCCGTCGATGCGTCCGGGTACGTCTTCCACCAGGAGCGCACGCTGGTCGGGGTGCTGGGAGAAGAAGTGGATCGCCTGCGCGCTGGCATGTCGGGTGGTGTCGTTGGCCGCGACGCCGACCATGACCAGGAAGGC
>DASQPJ010000126.1:0-8193 GCA_035644015.1 Sporichthyaceae bacterium | reverse complement strand
AGCAGTGGCGTGCCCGAGCCACTGCGGCTCAACCTTTGCGTCGCCCGGGAAGCCCGTAGTTAACCGTCAGCGCACCAAGATCGGGTTTCCCGGAGGGGGCGCGGTGCCATCGCCGGGATCGGCCGTCGGCGGTGTGTCCGGGGAGGGCGGTTGGGTGTCACCCGGCGGCGGACTCGCCGAGCCGTCCGGGGTCGGCGGCGTGTCGCCAGACGGCGGTGTCGATGGGTTGTCGGCCGGCGGGTTGTCTGCCGGAGGCGCGTCGGTCGGCGGGGCGTCGGTCGGCGGGTTGTCCGTCGGCGCGCCTGACGGTGTCGGCGCGGGGGCCGGCGTCGGCGGCGCGGACGGTGTTGGCGCGGGAGCCGGCCGGTTCGGTCGGCTCGGCGCCGGACCGGATAGCCCGGTCAGGCTGGGTAGCGCGGCCACGCCCGAGGCGGAGACCACGCCCTGGCCGTAGAAGCTGTTGGTGCTCAGTTGCTGGTCGCACTTATGGGTGAACGACTTGGGGCCGTCGGTCCCGTCGATGGTGTACGGGTAGGCGGCCGGGTCCGGACAGTCCTTACGCTCTGCGCCAACGGCCATCGCGTACTGGACCAGCCGCGGGTTCATGGTGATCGTGTCGCCGTTCGGAGTGCCCAACCGGCTGATGGCCAGCGCGGCCACCCCGGTGGCGTGTGGCGCGGCCATCGAGGTGCCCTGGAGGTATTGGTAGTAGCCGCACACGTGGTTGCTGCAGTCCTTCACCACGAACGGGCTGGTCGGGTTGCCCGAGGCGTCGATGTCACCGTTGGCCCGTCCGATGTGCTCCGGGTAGGCGGCGAGGATCTGCGCGGTCGGGTCGACCTTGTGGTCGGGGGTATCGAAGGCGTCACCGCCGGGTGCGGCGAAGTCCGCGTGGGTTCCGCCGTAGTTGGAGTAGTACGCCAACCGGCCGCTCGGGCCCAGCGCGGTGATGGCCAACACGTTGTCGGTCTCGGCGGGCACGGTCATGCAGTCCTGGGACAACGTCCGCGGATAGGCCTTGCCCGCCGGGTAGTCGGGGCTGGCGGCGTCCGCCTTGACGGTGCCGAGGTCCACACCGTCGTTGCCCATGGAGGCGATCGTGGTGACGCCCTTGTCGTGCGCATAGAACACGGCCTTTTGCACCGCCGCGATCACGGTGCGCTGCTCGCTCTGCGCGGACGCGTCGTCCTTCGGGTTGTTCGAGCAGTTGTAGACCCACGGGTCGACGAAGAAGCTCATGTTGACCACGTTCAGCCCGGCGTCGCCGGCGTAGGTCAGCGCGTCGACGACCGGCTGCAGGAAGAAGAACCCGGAGTCCTGCCCGGCCCGGACGTCTACCAACGTGACGCCCGGCGCCACCCCGGCGATGCCCATCCCGTTCAGCGGTGCGGCGATGGTGGACGCGACGTGGGTGCCGTGGCCGTTGTCGTCGACGTCGGCCGGGTCCTTGCAGGACTGCACCTCGCAGGGCCCGTCGGCGTCGGGGATGTCGGTGGTGAAGTTGCGTGAGTCCGCGGCGTCGAAGTTCGGCGCGATGTCGGGGTGCGAGCCGTCGATGCCGGTGTCGATCACGCCGACCTTGACCCGCGGGTCGCCGGGGTCGGTGGCGTAGGACTGCTGCGCGGTGGCGCCGATCATCGCCATGTCCCACTGCCGCGGGGCCAGCGGGTCCGGGGCGACCGGCTTGGGGTCACCGACCACAGCCCGTCGGGCCGCGGCGGCACGGTGCGTATTGATCTTCAGGTCGCCGGATCGGATGCGGCGCAGCGCCTCGGCCCGGTCGGCCGGCGACAGGCGCTCGGCGAGCTCACGGGCGGAGGTCGGCGGGGGAACGTGCCCGATCGGGCGGTTGTGCGCGGCGCCGAACACCGCGCCGCCACGGCGCACCGCGGTGCTGAAGTCGAGGTTCTTGGTGCGCACCAGCGCGGTACCGATCGCGGAGTTCTCCTCGAGGACCTTGCCGCCCGCGGCTTTGATCGCCGCCCGGGCGGACTTGGCGTGCGCGGTGTCCCGGTACAGCACGACGTAGTCGGTGGTCGGGCCCTTGCGCTCGGGGGCGGCCGACGCGTGGCCCCCCGGCAGCACCGCAGCAGTGGTGACCGCTGCCAATCCGACTACGCCCAGCTTCCACGTCAATCCGTGCACGCGCGCCCCTCCCGCTCCCCGAAGCAACGCCCAGTATGTCCGCTACGGGCGGTTGATTCCGTGAGCCCGGCCGGGTGTGGCCCGACCTTTCCCAACCCTGACCGAAGCCCTTGCCAAATCGCGAGCATTCCTCACTTTGCACCCTCCCGGCAGGATGGCGAACATGAAGCTGCCCGTGATGCCGCCTGTGTTGCCGATGCTGGCCAAGTCGGTGCCGACCATCCCCACCGGCGAGCTGGGCTATGAGCCGAAGTTCGACGGGTTCCGGGCGATCGTGTTCCGGGACGGCAACGACATCGAGATCGGCAGCCGCAACACCAAGTCGATGAACCGGTACTTCCCGGAGCTCGTCGAGGCGTTCACGGCGCTGTTGCCGCCGCGCTGCGTGATCGACGGGGAGATCGTGCTGCCGGACGCGGCCGGGGTCCGGTTGGACTTCGAGGCGCTGCAGCAGCGCATCCACCCGGCCGCCAGCCGGGTCAAGATGCTCGCCGAGACCACCCCGGCGCGGTTCGTCGCCTTCGACCTGCTGGCCTTGGGCGACGAGGACCTGACGCAGCGTCCGTATGCCGAGCGGCGCGCGCTGCTCGCCGAGGCGCTGGCCGGCGTGCCCGCGCCGATCCATCTCACCCCGAGCACCGATGACCCCGAGGTCGCCACCCGGTGGTTCTCCCAGTTCGAGGGCGCGGGCCTGGACGGGGTGATGGCCAAACCGCTGTCCGGCAGCTACCAGCCGGACAAGCGCACCATGTTCAAGATCAAGCACGCGCGCACCGCGGACTGTGTGGTGGCCGGGTACCGCACCCACAAATCCGGCCCGGACGCGATCGGCTCGCTGCTGCTCGGCCTCTACGCCGAGGACAAGCTGATCAGCGTCGGGGTGATCGGGGCGTTCCCGTTGGCCCGACGCAAGGAACTGTTCGCCGAGTTGCAGGAGTTCATCACCGACTTCGATGGCCATCCCTGGGCGTGGGCCGAGCAGGAGGCGGGCACCCGCACGCCGCGGGAGGCCGAGGGCAGTCGCTGGGCCGCGGGCAAGGACCTGTCCTTCACGCCGTTGCGCCCCGAGTTGGTGGTCGAGGTGCGCTACGAGCACATGGAGGGCATCCGGTTCCGGCACACCGCGCAGTTCTCCCGCTGGCGCCCGGACCGCGAACCGCACAGTTGCACCTACGAGCAACTGGAGGAGCCGGTCTCCTTCGACCTGGCCGACGTTTTCGGCGGCCGACCCTGACCCGGCGTCAGGATGGGCCGGCGACGCGATATCGCAGGAACAGGTCCGAACCCTCGGCCAGCACCCCGGCCAACTCCAGCGGGGCGTCGACCAGCCCGCCGCGCAGGATGCGGAAGGCATCCCCGCCGAGCAGCTTGGCGCTCATCGTCACGCACAGCTCGTCCAGCACCCCGGCGGCGGCCAGCGCGGCCAGCCAGCGCGGGCCGCCCTCGCAGAGCATCCGGCGGTGTCCGCGTTCGGCCAGTGCGGCGATGGCGATCTTCGGGTCGACGACGGTGTCCCCGGCCACGATGACGTCGGCCACCTTCTCCAAGGCCGTGAGTCGCTCGGGTGGCGCGGAGGCGGTGGTCAGCACCAGCGTGCGGGTGTCCGCCTCGCGGAACAGCGCGGCATCCGGGTCCAGGTCCAGCCCCGAGGACACCAGCGCCAACGTCGCATGGGGCGGCTGTCCAGCGGCCGCACGGAACGCGGCGTCCTCCGGCCGCGCCTTCTCCGGGCCGTAGCGCTCCTTGGTCGCGGTGGACGATCCGACGATCACCACGTCGGCCAACGCGCGCAGCATGCCGAGCAGATCGCGGTCGGCCGCCGAGGAGATGCCCCGGGTCACCCCGTTGGGCGCCACCGCGGCCCCGTCCACGGTGGACACCATGTTCGCCCGCAGCCACCAGCCACGGGGTGGGATCTCCGGATAGGCGTAGGCCACCGCCAGCCCGGCCCGGTCCACCTCGGTGCCGGTCAGGTCCAGTTGTCGCACTCAGTCCACCTCGACGATCGCCACGGATTCCGCGGGCAGCCGCAGGGCAGCGGAGGTCATCGCGGGAATGGGCACCGGGGGATTCGGCACGGAGGAAGTCAACAGCACCGCTCGCACCAGCCCATCCAGGGGGACGTCCTGCGCCGACCCGGCGAGGTTCACCACCACCCGCAGCCCGCCCCGGTTCAGGACGAACCAGCCGGCCGCCTCGTCGAAGGACACCGCGACCCGATCCAGCCGCGGATCGGTCAGCTCCGGGCGGGTCCGACGCAGCGTCAGCAACGCGCGGTACCAGGCCAACATCCCAGCGTGGGGTTCCTTGGCCGGCTCCGCCCAGTCCAGTCGGGACGCGGCCACGGTTCCCTCGTGCTGCGGGTCGGGTACCTGCTCGGCCGTCCATCCGTGTTCGGCGAACTCCGATCGACGGCCATCGCGCACCGCGGCGGCGAGTTCCGGCTCGCCGTGGTCGGTGAAGTACTGCCAGGGCGTGTCCGCAGCCCATTCCTCGCCCATGAACAGCAGCGGCGAGTACGGCCCGCACAGCAGCAACGCGGCCCCGATGCGCAGCCGACCCTCGGACACCGAGGCGCTCAACCGGTCACCGGTCGCCCGGTTGCCCACCTGGTCGTGGTTCTGCAGTGAGACGACGAACCGGTGGCCGGCGGTGCGTGCCCGGTCCACCGGCGCCCCGTGGCTGCGGCCCCGGAACTCCGACCAGCGCCCGTCGTGCCAGAACACCGAGGTCAGCACGTGGCCCAGGCAATCCAGGGTCCCGAAATCGACGTAGTAGCCCTGCCGTTCCCCGGACAGCAACGCGTGCAGGGCGTGGTGCACGTCGTCGTCCCAGGCCGCGGTCATGCCCAGTCCGCCGGCCGCCCGCGGTGTCACGGTCAACGGGTCGTTGCGGTCGGACTCGGCGATCAGCGCCAGCGGCCGGCCCAGCGCAGTGGCCAGCGCGTCCACCGCGTCGGACAGCTCCGCCAGGTAGTGCAGCGCCCGGGTGTCGTGCAGCGCGTGCACCGCGTCCAGGCGCAGCCCGTCGAGGTGAAAGTCGCGCAGCCACCCGCAGGCGTTGTCGATCAGGTACCGGCGCACCTCGTCGGACCCGACGTCGTCCAGGTTCACCGCCGAGCCCCACGGGGTGTGGTGGGCGTCGGTGAAGTACGGCCCGAACCGCGGCAGGTAGTTGCCGGACGGCCCGAGGTGGTTGTGCACCACGTCCAGCAGCACGCCGAGCCCGTGCGCGTGGCAGGCAGCGACGAAGCGCTTGAAGGCGTCCGGGCCACCGTAGGGCTCGTGCACCGCGAACAGCGCGACCCCGTCGTACCCCCAGCCGTGCACGCCGGGGAACGCCGCCACCGGCATCACCTCGACCAGGTCCACGCCGAGTTCGACGAGGTGGTCCAACCGTTCGATGGCCGCATCGAAAGTGCCGGCCGGGGTGAACGTACCGATGTGCAGCTCGTAGGTCACCGAGCCGGGCAACGCCCGACCCCGCCAGGCCGCGTCGGTCCACCCGAAGGCGTCGTGGTCGTAGGCCCGGGACAGCCCGTGCACCCCGTTCGGCTGCCGGGGCGAGCGTGGGTCCGGGAAGGGCCCGTCGCCGTCCACCAGCCAGCCGTAGTCCTCCCCGGCCACCGGCGCGCGATCACTGCGCCACCACCCGTCGGCCCCCCGGCGCGGGCGGAGCCGGGCACCACCCACCGTCAGCTCAACGTCCGAGGCGTTCGGGGCCCACACTGCATATGGCTGCACAGAAGGACACTGACAGATTTCCGGCCCGGTCAAACCCGGTGTCGCGCACAGCACTACCGCCCGCCCGGGCCACACTGTGCCGATGCGGTTCGGGGGAGTGCGATACAGGGCCGCCGGCGTGGCGGTCGCCGCGCTGGTTGCTGCGTGCTGCGCGGTGCCCGCTGCCCACGCCGCTCCTGCTCGGGCCGGCGAGATGCACCTGGCCGGGATGGCCACCGGTGCGGTGATCCCGAACTCCTGGATCGTCACGCTGCGCTCCGGTGACCCCGATCGGGTGGCCGCCGAGCACGCCCGTTGGGGGGTGCACGTGGGGCAGGTGCTGCACTCCGCCCTGCGCGGCTACACGGGTCGGATGAACGCCGCGCTCGCGCGGCGGGTTGCCGCGGACCCACGGGTACGCACCGTGGAGCAGGACCGGGTGGTGCGCGCGACCAGCGACTGGCCTTCACCGGGGGTGTCCGCGCCCAGCGCACAGTCCATCCCCACCGGGGTGGCCCGGGTGGGGGCGCCGGCGAGTTCGACCAAGGCCGGCGACGGGCACGGCACGGTGGATGCGGACATCGCGGTGCTGGACACCGGGATCGACGCGGGCCATCCCGACCTGAACGTGGCCGGCGGCACGGATTGCGTGCCGGGCACCACGTCCTGGGACGACGAACGCGGGCACGGCACGAACATCGCGGGCATCGCCGCGGCGAAGGACAACGACTTCGGCGTGGTCGGGGTGGCGCCCGGTGCCCGGGTCTGGGCAGTACGGGTGCTCGACGCTGCGGGCGACGGCAGCCTGGCCACGCTGACCTGCGGCATCGACTGGGTGACCGCGCACGCGGCCATCATCGACGTGGCCAACATGAGCCTGATCGGCATCGACCCGGGCGATGGCAATTGCCTGGACGGCGGGTTGCATCAGGCCATCTGCACCTCGGTGGCCGCGGGGGTCACCTACACGGTGGCCGCGGGCAACGACGCGGCCGATGCCTCGAGCTACAGTCCCGCCTCCTACCCGGAGGTGATCACCGTGGGCGCCATCGCCGACTACGACGGCAGAGGCGGTGGGCTGGCTGACACCCCGTCGGGTTGCGACGGTGGTGGGGACGACGAGTTCGCCACGTTCTCCAACTACGGCTCGGTGGTGGACATCCTCGCGCCCGGCGTGTGCATCCGGTCCACCTGGCTGAACGGTGGCTATGCGACGCTCACCGGCACCTCGCAAGCCGCGGCGCACGTGGCGGGGGCGGCCGCGCTGTACCGGTCGCAGCATCCCGGCGCCGGCCCCGCGGCTGTTCGCGAAGCGTTACGGGAGGCCGCGTCCTCGAACTACGACCTGTCCACCGACCCGGACGATGTGCCGATCCGGTTGCTCGACGTCGCCGACTTCTAACTGCGCAGGAACAGCGCGACCGGCAACGGGTCCAACAGTTTCGCGGCCGCATGCGGCCCACTGGCGAACTGACGGCCGGTCAGCACATCGACCCAGGTGCCCGAGGGCAGGTCCACCGTGTGCTCGCCGTGGTCACCGGCCCACGTCCGGGGTAGGCGGGTGACCAGGGTGACCACCTGATCGGCGCGGACGAAGCCGAACAGGTGCGGTGAACTCGTGGGCAGCGGACGATAGTCGCCACTGAAGGCATCCGGGTGGTCCCGGCGCAGGCGAAGCGCGCGTGAGGTGACCAGCAGCTTCTCGTCATCGAGATCAGCCGGGGGTTCCCCGGCGTCCAATGCGGCCAGCCGGGCCCGGCGGGCGTCGAAGTCGACCGGGCGACGGTTGTCCGGGTCGACCAGGGTCAGCGTGGTGAACTCGGTGCCCTGGTACACGTCCGGAACCCCCGGCATGGTCAGCTGCACGAGCTTCTGACCCAGCGTCACCACACGGGCGGCCGGGTCGAGCTCGTCGACGAACGCTGCGACGCGACCGCACAAGGCGCTGTCCGCCAGCACCGCCCGGGCGAATGCGTCGACCGCCTCGTCGTAGTCGGCGTTCGGTGAGGTCCACGAGGTGTGCAGCTTCGCCTCGCGGGTGGCCTTGTGCAAGTAGGCCGTCAGGCGCTCGGCGTCCAACGGCCAGGCTCCGACCAGCGTCTGCCACATGAGGTATTCGGTCGCCGGGTCCGGCCCGGCCGGGCGCCGATGGCCCGCGGCCGCGCTCCGCCACTCGCCGACCGTGCGCTCCCAGTGCTCAGGCAGCTCGGCGAGCACGCTGAGCCGGGCCCGGACGTCCTCGCCGCGTTTGGTGTCGTGGGTGGACAGCGTGGTCATCCCGGTGGGCCGGGTGCGCTGCATCGTCGTCGCGTAGGCGTGGAAGGTC
>DASQPJ010000125.1:0-18976 GCA_035644015.1 Sporichthyaceae bacterium | reverse complement strand
GCAATGTCCGGGGCGATCGGCTTCTCACAGAACACGGGAATGCCGGCCTGCACCGCGCGCACCACCAGTGCGGCATGCGCATCCGTGGGCACCGCGATGACCAGGCCGTCGATGCCGGTGGTGAACAACTCGTCGACCCCGGAAACCGCCCGGGTGCCGAGCTTCTCGGCCACGGCCGTGGCCCGCCCGGCGTCGGCGTCGGCGACCAGGACCGCATCCGGTCCGATCAGGCCGACCACGTTCTCGGCGTGCAGCGCACCGATGCGCCCGACGCCCGCAATCCCCACCCGCACGGTTGGGCCCCCCTTCCCCGCTCCCGTCCAGGATCGCGCGAGAAGGGCCACGACGGGGCAAAGATCACCCGATCGTGATGATGATTGACGCTTCAGTCGCCGGACAGCCCCAACTGCTCCACCATCTGTTCGCGTAGGAGGTACTTCTGCACCTTGCCGGTGACAGTCATCGGGTAGCCGTCGACCGTCACGACGTAGCGCGGGATCTTGTGATGGGAGATCTTCCCGGTGCAGAACTCGCGGACCCCGGCGACGTCCAATGACGCGCCGTCAGCCAGCCGCACGCAGGCGCACAGTTCTTCGCCGAACTTCGGGTCGGGCACCCCGACCACCTGCACGTCGACGATGTCCGGGTGGGAGTAGAGGAACTCCTCCACCTCGCGCGGGGCGATGTTTTCCCCGCCGCGGATGATGGTGTCCTTGATCCGCCCGACGATGCGGACATAACCGTCGGCGTCCATCTCTGCCAGGTCGCCGGTGTGCATCCAGCGCGCCGCGTCGATGGCGTCCGCCGTTTTGTCCGGTTCCTCCCAATAACCGCGCATGACCAGGTAGCCGCGGGAGCGGAATTCCCCCCGGGTGCCACGCGGCACCACCTGGTTGGTCTCCGGGTTGAAGACCGCGATCTCCACGTGCGGGTGCACCCTGCCCACGGTGCCGGTCTGGCGGTCCAGGTCGTCGCCGATGCGGGTCTGGGTGGCCACCGGGGAGGTCTCGGTCATGCCGTAACCGATGGTCACCTCGGTCATGCCCAGGTCGTTGATGACCCGCTTCATGACCTCCACCGGGCAGGTGGCGCCGGCCATCATCCCGGTGCGCAGGCTGGTCAGGTCCAGCTCGGTGCGGCACGGCTCGGCGAGCATCGCGATGAACATGGTCGGCACCCCGTACAGCGAGGTGCAGCGCTCGGCGGCGACCGCCTGCAGCGTGGCCGCGGGCTCGAACGAGGGCGCGGGGATGACCACGCAGCTGGCGTGGGTGAGCGCCGCCAGGTTCCCGATCACCATGCCGAAGCAGTGGTAGAAGGGCACCGGCACGCAGACCCGGTCGGCCGGCGTGTACGCCATCGTCTCGCCGAGGAAGTAACCGTTGTTGGCGATGTTGTGGTGGGTGAGCGTGGCGCCCTTCGGGAAGCCGGTGGTGCCCGAGGTGTACTGGATGTTGATCGGGTCGTCGAAGTTCAGACCCGCCGCGACCTCGTCGAGTTCGGCACCCGGCGCGGTGTCCTCGGCCAGCGCCCGCCAGCTCTCCTCGCCGATGTAGATCACCGATTCCAGCGCCGGGCAGTCCGGGGCGACCTCGTCGATCATCGCCCGGTAATCGCTGGTCTTGAACACCGGCACGGTGACCAGCATCCGGGCGCCGGACTGGCGCAGCACGTAGGACAACTCGTGGGTGCGGTAGGCCGGGTTGACGTTGACCAGGATCGCGCCCATGGTCGCGGTGGCGTGCTGCAGCAGCACCCACTCCGCCTTGTTCGGCGACCACAACGCGACCCGGTCGCCGGGCCGGATGTTGGCCGCGAGCAGGCCTGCAGCCAGCCGGCGGACGTCCGCATGCAGCTGCGCGTAGGTCCAGCGCGTTCCCGCGGGAACGTCGACCAGGGCTTCGGCCTCGGGGTGCGTCGCGGCTATCCGGGCCAGGATCGCGCCAATGGTCTCGCCCAGCAGTGGCTGGTCGGAGGGACCGGAGGCGTAGGACGGGGCGGCAGCGGACATCGGCGGAATCCTCCCTCGGGACTCCGCAAATGATGACTCGGCACTCCGGCGCACGCCACAGCGCGGGTACCCGTGGGCGGGTACCCGCCCGATCCTCAGCTGGTGAGCGCGGCGACCGCGGCCTCGGCGTCCGCGGACGCGGCCCGGTTGTGCGGCATCTTCGACAGCATGTTGCCCATCATGCAGGTGTTGGACAGGGCCGCGAAGGTCAGACCGCCGCCGATGGCGCCGGACAGGAACTTGGCCTTCGGGAATTTCAGGCTGGCCAGGATGCCCGAGAGCACCAGCGACCCGGCGACCAGGCGGACCTGCCGCTCGATGGTCCAGGCGGAGGCGCCGCCCTCGACCTGACCGTCGGCCTGAGTCCAGGCGCCGATGCCACCCTCGAGCACCTGCACCTGGTCGTGCCCGGCGGAGCGCAGCTGGTCCGCGGCGAGCTGGGCCCGGCCGCCGGACTGGCAGACCACGACGAGTTCGGTGGCCGCGCCGCTGACCAAGGCGTCGGTGTAGGTGGGCAGGTCGCCGAGCGGGATGTTGTGCGAGCCGGCGATGTGGCCGGCGGCGAACTCGCCGGGACTGCGCACGTCCAGCAGACGCAGCTTGGCGTCACCGGTCTTGGCGCGCAGCGCGGTCGGGCTGATGGTGGCGGTCTGGCTCATGCGGCTCTCCTCGTCGGTCCTGCCGCGACTTTACGACGGTCGGGCACTGCTGGGCCAACGCGCGGACCGGCCCATTGCATTCCGGGTCGGCGCGCGTTGTTAGTGGTGGTCCGACGGGCGGGCGCGAGCGCGCTCCAGATCCGCGGCGGTGTCGATGTCCGCCGGGTCGCCCAGGTCGTCGCAAGGCACCGCGGTGATGGCCTCGGGGTGCGCGGCGAGGTACGGGCGGGCACCCTGGTCGGGCTCGGCCAGCGCGGACGCTTCGGTCCAGGTGGACCGGGCCAACAGGACCGGGTTGCGCCGTTGGCCGCCGTAGGTGGCCACCGCCACGGTGGCTCCCGCGGCATGCGCGGCGATCAACCGGGCCACCACCTCCGGCCCGATGTTCGGCTGGTCGACGAGGTGCACGATCGCGGCGTCGGCGTCCGCGGGCAGCGCGGCCAACCCCGCCCGGAACGAGGAGCCCATGCCGGTCGCCCAGTCCGGGTTGAACACCACGGTCGCGTCCGGCACGTCGATCTCGGCTGCGCCCAGCACCACCACGACGCACGTGCAACCGCCCGCGCGCAGGGTGCGCACCGCGCGGTCCACCAACCGTTCCCCGTGCAACTCCACGATCGCCTTCGGGGTGCCCAGTCGGCTGCCCGACCCGGCCGCCGGCACCAGCCCGACGACTTTCATTCCGGCGGCGCCGCCGCCGTGGTGAACGCCGGCGAGAGGTGCTCGGTGTCATTGAAGCGGCGCACGATCCAGTGGCCGTCGTGCACGATCACCTGCGAGATCGAGGAGTTGTCGGAGCCCATGAACGACAACGTGGACGCCCCGGTGGCGAGCGCGATGATCTGCCCGATCACCCCGCCGTGACAGACCACCGCCACCCGCTGGTCGGGGTGGGCGGCCGCGATCCGGGTGATTGCCGCCTGAACCCGACCGGCGAACACCGCGGAGTCCTCACCGCCGGGCACCTGGGACCAGCTGCCGTTGCGCAGCAGGCGCATCATGCGCGGGTCCTTGATGTTCGCCAACCGACGGAACTCCCCGCCCTCCCACTCGCCGAGTTCGATCTCGCGGAGGTCCGGGTCGATGGTCGGCTTCATGCCGGTCTGCTCGACCAGCGGGGCGATGGTCTGCTGGGTGCGACGCAGCGAGGAAGCGTAGAGCGCGTCCAGGCCCACCTTGGCCAGTCGTGCGGAGACCAGCACCGCCTGCTCGCAGCCGGCCGGGGAGAGCTCAGGGTCGGCCTGCCCGGACGGCGTGGTGGGAAACCCACTCCCCGCGGGCATCGCCGCGGACTCCCCGTGCCGCACCAGCAACAGGTCGCAGGCGCCGGCCGGAATGCGGAACCGGTACTGCGGATAAACCCCTTCGGATTCGCTCATCGGTGTCTAGTCCAATCCCCCGCGTCGCATTAACTGACGGATGATCACATCTCGTTGGATTTCGTTGGTGCCCTCGCCGACGATCATCAGCGGGGCGTCCCGGAAGTAGCGCTCCACATCGAACTCGGTGGAGTACCCATACCCACCGTGGATGCGCACTGCGTTGATGGCCACCTCCAGCGCCACCTCGGAGGCGAACAGCTTGGCCATGCCCGCCTCGACGTCAGTACGCAACCCGGCGTCGTAGCGCTGCGCCGCGTGCAGGATCAGCTCCCGGGCCGCGGTCAGCTTGGTGGCCATGTCGGCCAGGTAGTTGCCGATCGACTGGTGCTGCCAGATCGGTTTGCCGAACGCCTCGCGTTCCTGCGCGTAACGGAAGGCGTCATCGAACGCGGCTCGCCCGACGCCGAGCGCCCGGGAGGCGACCTGGATCCGGCCCACCTCCAGGCCCTGCATGAACTGGCTGAAGCCCTTGCCCGCCAGCCCGCCGAGCAGGCCCGCTTCGGGAACCTCGTGCTCGTCGAGCACCAACTCGCAGCTCTCGATGCCCTTGTAGCCCAGCTTGCCCAGGTCCTTGGACACGGTCAGGCCCGGCCCGTGCTCGGCGAGCAGGATGCTCATGCCGGTGTGCGGCGGGTCGGCGGTCGGGTCGGTGCGGCACAACACGGCGATCACGCTTGCCCGGCGGGCGTTGCTGATCCAGGTCTTGGTGCCGGTCACCCGGTAGCCGCCGTCGATCCGCCGGGCGGTGGTGCGCAAGGCCTGTAGGTCCGAGCCACCGCCCGGTTCGGTCAACGCCATCGCCGCGCGCACCTCGCCGGTGGCCATCCGGGGCAGCCAGTGGTCCTTCTGCTCCGCGGTGCCGAACTTCTTGATCAGCGTGGCCACCACGGTGTGCGAGCCCATCGCTCCGGCCAGGCTCATCCAGCCCCGCGCCAGTTCCGCGGTGACCAGCGCGAAGCACGGGGTGGATACCGGGGCCTCGCCCCACGGCTCCGGAATCGCCAACCCGAAGACACCCAGGGACTTCATCGTGTCGATGAGCTTCTCCGGGTACGTGTTGTTCTTCTCCAGCTCGTGCACCACCGGACGCACGTCCTTGTCGACGAAGTCGCGGACGGTGTCGAGGACCGCGGTTTCCACCTCGTCGAGTGTGTGCACTGTGTCCCATCCCATCGCCGTACGGCCTCGCGCGGGCCGATTGGTCACCCGTCCAAGCGATACGGTGCCAGTACCGCCGCCGGCACCTGAGGAGGGCCCCGACACATGGTGGGAACCGGACCACTGAGCGGCCTGCGAGTGATCGAGGTCTCCTCGTTCGTGGCCTCCCCGCTCGGCGGGATGACGTTGGCTCAGCTGGGCGCCGAGGTGATTCGGATCGACCCGGTGGGCGGCGCCCCGGACACCCGTCGCTGGCCGCTCGCACCGTCGACGCGAAGCGGAGACGGAAATGTCACAGGTGGGACCAGCCTGTACTGGACGGGGCTGAACAAGGGCAAGCGTTCGGTGATCCTCGACCTACGGGCCCCGGCCGGTCAGGACGCGCTGCAGAAGCTGATCACCGCACCCGGTGAGGGCGGCGGGATCCTGCTCACCAATCAGGCCGGGCGCCATTTCATGAGCTACGCCGCGCTGGCCGAACTGCGCTCGGACGTGATCGTGGTCGAGCTGACCGGCCGGGCGGACGGCTCGCCCGCGGTGGACTACACGATCAACGCCGAGCTGGGCTTCCCGCTGGTCACCGGGCCGCCGGAGATCTCCGGCGCGGTCAACCACGTGCTGCCCGCCTGGGATGTGGCCTGCGGGCTGTACGCGGCGTTGGCCATCGTGGCCGCCGAACGAACGCGGCGCCTGACCGGCGCGGGCGCGTATGTCACTGCGGCGCTGGGCGACGTGGCGTTGGCCACGGCGGGCAACCTGGGCATGTTGGCCGAGGCCGAACTGGGCGGGGTGCGCGAGCGCATCGGCAACCACCTGTTCGGCAGCTTCGCGCACGACTTCGCCACCGCGGACGGCCGCCGGGTGATGGTGGTCGCGCTCACCCCGCGGCACTTCAAGGACTTGGTCACGCTGACCGGGATGACCGAGGCGGTGGACGCGGTGGAGACGGCGCTGAAGGCGGACTTCTCCACCGACGGGGACCGGTACATCCACCGCGACGTGCTGGTCGGCCTGCTGCGTCCCTGGTTTGCCTCGCGGCCGCACGCCGAGGTGGCCGCGGGGCTCGCGTCCACCTCGGTGCTCTGGTCCACCTACCGCACGTTCACCGAGGCCGTGGCCGCTGCGGTCGACAATCCGATGATGTCCGTCCTCGACCAACCCGGCGTGGGTAAGTACCTGGCGCCGGGCAATCCGCTGAACTTCGCGGGCGCCGACCGTCGGGCAGTCACCGCGCCCGCGTTGGGGCAGGACACCGAGGAAGTGCTCCGCAGCGTCGCGGGGTGCACGCAAGCACAGATCGCGGATCTGTTCGCGGCCGGCGCCGCGGTGGGTCCGCAGCCAGGAGGCTGACGTGAGCACCACCATCGAGCGGCCGAGCGCGGCCGAGCATTCCGACGGCCCCTCGCTGAAGGACATCGCCGCCCAGTGGCGACCGGAGACCATCGCTCAGTATGAGCGCATCGACATCACCCCGACCGCCACCTTCGCGGGCCTGCTGGACCAGCCCGTGCCGGTGCGCGGGGAGGGTGATCCACTGCCGCCGCTGTGGCACTGGCTGCACCTGTTGGACCGGCCCACCAAGTCCGAGGTGGGCCCGGACGGCCACCCGTTGCAGGGCACGTTCCTGCCGCCGATCCCGGACCGCCGTCGCATGTTCGCCGGTGGCCACCTGATCCAGCACGCGCCGTTCCGGGTCGGCCAAGAAGTCACCCGGGTGTCCACGGTGACCAACGTGGCGGTCAAGCAGGGCAGCACCGGCGAGATGATGTTCGTGACCGTGCGGGACATGTTCACCGCGGGCGGCGTGCTGTTGGCCGTGGAGGACAAGAACATCATGTACCGCTCCGGGGACCCGGCGCGTCCGCCGCAGAACCCGAACACCGCGGCCCCGCCGGACGTGGACAGCGTGTGGCAGCTGCCGTTCCGCGCCGACCCGGTGACCCTGTTCCGGTTCAGTGCATTGACCTACAACTCCCACCGCATCCACTACGACCAGGACTACGTCACCAACATCGAGCACTTCCCCGACCTGATCGTGCACGGGCCGCTGCTGGCCATCCTGTGCCTGGAGCTCCCCCGCCGGTACGCCCCCGAGCTGACAGTGACTCAGTTCGCTTTCCGGGCGCGCAATACCGCGTACTGCACGCATCGAATGCTCGTGCACGGCAGCCCGCGCAAGACCGCCACCGGGGCCGCCGCCGAACTCGCCGTGGCCACCGGGGATTCCTCCGGCGCCATGACCGCAACCGCCACCTTCGGGTGAGCGACGAGGAAGGACCCGAGCGCCGCCGGCGCGGGCGGTTCATCAGCTTCGACGATGACGACGAACTGTTCGAGGCTCAGGCGGATCCGGCACGCACCGCGCGCACGCTGCGGCGAGCCGCCGTGGCCTCGACGGTCGGACTGCTGGTGGTGGCGGGCACGTCGGTGTGGACCGCGGTGGCCTTCGCGCGCCGCGGGCGGGACGACATCGAGGTGACCCATCGGATCAGCGACGGCCCCGGCAATCCACCGCAACTGCCGGACAAGGCCAAGTACACGACCTCGTTCCTGCTGAAGGCCGAACTCCCGTTCCTGATCGCGGTCCTGGTGTGCGGGGCCGCGTTCATCTGGTGGCACGCCACGGTGGACCAGGCCGCGCGCGAGCAGGAGGACATGCTGGCGACGGAACGTTGGAAGGTGATCGGCGGCTGGTTCTTCCCCGGCGCGAACCTGGTATTCCCGATCCGCTCGCTACGCGAACTGACCTCCGTCCATGGGGCACGACCCGCCGAACTGATCGCCGTGCCGTGGTGGGCGCTGACCGTCACCGCCACCCTGATCAATTTCTTCATGTTGCGCACCGGGGCGCAGTCCAGCACCGGTCCGCACAAGGACCAGTCCGGGGTCGAGGGGTTGGACGGGCTGGACAAGTACGGGGTGTTCGTGGGGTGTGCGAACCTGGTGGGCGCGCTCCTGGCCGTGGCGCTGGTCTGGAACCTGACCACCGCGGTGCGCGCCCGAATTACCGACGGGTAATCTCGGGCTCATCCACAGTCCGAACAGGAGAGCCGCCGCATGGGTCGTCTGGCGCAGACCGAGAACCTGACTGACGTGCAGGAGGAAATCCTGCGCACGGTGCGCGATTTCGTCGAGAAGGAAATCATCCCGAACGCGCAGGCGCTCGAGCACGCGGATGAGTACCCGACGAAGATCGTCGAGGGGATGAAGGACCTCGGCCTGTTCGGCCTGACCATCCCGGAGGAGTACGGCGGCCTCGGGGAATCGCTGCTCACCTACGCCCTGGTCGTCGAGCAGATCGCCCGCGGCTGGATGAGCGTCTCGGGCATCATCAACACCCACTTCATCCTCGCCTACATGCTCATGCAGCACGGCACCGAGGAGCAGAAGGCGCACTACCTACCGCTGATGGCCGAGGGTCAGGTTCGCGGGGCGTTCTCCATGTCCGAACCCGGCTGCGGCTCGGACGTTTCCGCGATCACCACCAAGGCCAAGCCCGACGGCGACGACTTCATCGTCAACGGCGCCAAGATGTGGCTCACCAACGGCGGCTCGTCCAACCTCGTCGCGGTGCTGGTGAAGACCGACGAGGGTGCCGAGTCGGTCTACAAGAACATGACCGTGCTGCTCATCGACAAGGAACCCGGCTTCGGTGAGGTCGCCAAGGGCCTGATCGTGCCCGGCAAGATCGAGAAGATGGGCTACAAGGGCGTCGACACCACCGAGATGGTCTTCGACGACTTCCGCATCCCGCAGGCGCAGGTACTGGGCGGGGCCGCCGGACGCGGGCGCGGCTTCTACCAAATGATGGACGGCGTCGAGGTCGGCCGGGTCAACGTCGCCGCCCGCGGCTGCGGGGTCGCCCAACGCGCCTTCGAACTCGGCATCGCCTACGCCCAACAGCGCGAGACCTTCGGCAAGAAGATCGCCGAACACCAGGCCGTGCTCTTCCGCCTCGCTGACATGGCGTGCAAGGTCGAATCCGCCCACCAGATGATGGTGATGGCGGCGCGCAAGAAGGACTCCGGCGAACGCAACGACCTCGAGGCCGGCATGGCCAAGTACCTCGCCTCGGAGTACTGCCACCAGGTCGTGGAGGACTCCTTCCGCATTCACGGCGGCTACGGGTTCTCCAAGGAGTACGAGATCGAGCGCCTCTACCGCGAGGCCCCCATGCTGCTCATCGGCGAGGGCACCGCCGACATCCAGCGCATGATCATCGGCCGGCGGCTGTTGGAGGACTATAAGCTGCGCGGCTGATCGAGGCCCGGCTCGCTCAGCAGCCAGGTCGTCGTCCGCCTGACAGCGCGGGCGCGGACGTCGTTCGCTGAACGTCAGTCGGCCTCGTCAGCAGCCGCCAGCGCCGCGAGATCAACCGCGACGCCGAATGGGTCCGGAAGATCGAGAACCGCACCTGACGAGGTCGGCAAGTAACGGTCGGTGCTCAGGACGAACGTGTGCGCGACTGGACCACCCTGCTCGACACGGACGTACAACGGAATCCCGGCCTGTGCGTACAGGGGCGGTTTGATTGCTCGGTCAGCGGCGACGCTGCCCGGGCTGACGATCTCCAGCGCGAGCAGCACATCGCTCGCATCGAACACCTTGACCTCACTGAGCGGCTTCGTCACCACGACGATGTCGGGAACCAGGATCCGATCGCGACCTACCCGCACGTCAACGGCCTGCAGTACTCGGGTACCGGGCGGGTGAGCGCGTTCCAGCACCATGGCCAACAGCAATGACAAACGCTGATGACGATCGGTCGGCGACGGGCTCATCAGCAGGGCACCGTCGAGCAACTCGATCCGCCAATGATCCTCCGGCAGCGCGAGAAAGGCTTCCTCAGTCCAGGCGCCCCGATGGGTCTCGATCTCGGACATGACAGACACAGCCGCACCACCTCTCCATCCATGGTCGCACCCTGGCGACAAGGACCGACAGTTCCGCCGAGCAACCCCCGACGCATAAGCTGCGCAAATTCCGAACCCGGAGGTGACGCGGTGCACGATCCCGTCCAGGTAATCCGGCCCGAGGAGTTCGTCGAGGCCGACCCGACGCCGGGGATGCGCCGGCGCAACGCGTTCCAGGCACCCGGCCTGTGGGCCGGGGTGGTGTGCACCCAGCCCGGCTCCGTGTCGGGCTGGCACCATCACGGCACGCACGAGACCAGCCTCTACGTGGTCGAGGGCACCATGCAGTTGGAGTTCGGGCCGGGCGGGACGACCACCGTGCGCGCGGAGCCGGGTGACTTCATTCACGTCCCGGCGCACACCGTGCACCGCGAGTCCAACCCAACCGAGGGCGTCGCCACCGCGGTCATTGCGCGGGCCGGCACCGGCATCCCCACGGTGAACGTGGACGGCCCAGACCCCGCCTAGGTGCCTGGGACCGCTTCGTACGTGGAGAACTGACGGTCCGCCAGCAACGGGCGTATCTGATGTACGCCGAACTCGTGGTAGTGCTCGGAGTTCAGGTGCGCGTCGAAGGCGGCGCGGTCGACGTAGCTCTCGATGATGCGAAACTCCGCTGGGTCCTCGAGATCGTTGACCACCAGGTAGCCCAGATTGCCCGGCTCCTCGC
Source organism: Sporichthyaceae bacterium (assembly GCA_035644015.1). Lineage (GTDB taxonomy): Bacteria > Actinomycetota > Actinomycetes > Sporichthyales > Sporichthyaceae > DASQPJ01. Next base: position 8,183 of record DASQPJ010000125.1, on the reverse strand, counting down.
GGGATAACAACGCCAATGGGACCAACAACTGGCGGACCCGCTCCTGATTCTCCGGCGCCACCACGTACCGCGCGATCACCACGAACATGGCGGGAAGACTACGTGGGCCGCGGGCCGCGCTCGGGGCGACCCACCTTGCGCAGGTCCACCGTCGGGTCGGCCAGCTGCTCCGCGGTCACCTCGGTGCCGGCTGCGATCAGCTTGCGCACCCGCAGGATCTCCTTGGAGTTGTCCAACGCGAAGGCGGCCTGCACCTTGTTGTCCTTGACGTAGAACGCGGCGAAGGCGGGCGCGTCCGGGTCCTCGCGGCGGATCACCACCTGGTCGTAGTCGGTGGCCAGCCCGACCGCCTGCAGGTTGTGCTCGTACTGGTCGGACCAGAACCAGTGCGCGTCGCTGTGCGGCTCCTGCGCGCCGAGCATGTTCGCCGCGGCGGCCGCACCCTGCTTGGCCGCGTTGTCGTAGTGCTCCACCCGGACCCGGTCCCCGCGTTCGTGGTCCCAGGCATTGGCCACATCCCCGGCCGCGTACACGTCGGGATCCGAGGACCGGCAGAACTCGTCGACCACGACGCCGTTGTCCACCTCGATGCCCGAGCCCTCGAGCAGTTCGGTGTTCGGCGTCATGCCGATGGCCACCAGGACGTAGTCGGCCTCGACGGTCCCACCGTCGGTGGTGATGACCATCTTGTCGCCGGTCTCGATGACCGAGGAGATGGTGGTGGACAGCCGCACGTCCACGCCGTTGTTGCGGTGGATGGCGGCCATCGCGTGGCCGACGTCGTCGCCCAGCGCCCGCTTCATCGGGGCGTCCAGCGCCTCCAGCACGATCACCTCGACGCCACGTTTGCGGGCAGAGGCAGCGACCTCGCAACCGACGAACCCGGCGCCGATCACGACCAGCGTGGTGCCCTCGAGGAGTTCGGCGGACATCCGGTCCGCATCGGTCTTGTCCCGTAGGTAGCGCACCCGCGAGCCGGTGATCGACGGGATCACCCTGGGCCGCCCGCCGGTGGTGATCAGCAGCTTGTCGTAGGTCTGCTCGGTCCCGTCGTCCAGCGTGAGCACCTTGGCCTTCGGGTCCACCGCAGTGACCGTGACGCCGAAGTTCACCTCGACGTTGTTCTCCGGGTACCACTCGGCGGGCTTGAAATAGAGCTCGCTCGCGTCGCCGGTGAGCAGGTACTCCTTGGACAGCGGGGGGCGTTCGTAGGGGTACTCCTGCTCGTTGGACAGCAGCACGATCTCGCCGTCGAACTCGCGGTTGCGCAGTTCCTCGGCGGCCGCTGCGGCCGCCTGGCCGCCACCGACGATCACGAAACGGGACACGAGCACTCCTTGCGTCGGGGACCTCAGGATTATTGCCCGTCAGGCCCGACCGTAGACCCGCACCTTGGTGCCCGTCACAGCGTGGGACTCGTCACCGCACAGGTTCAGGATCACCGCGGCGATCTGTGCCGGCGGCACCCAGCGGGTCCAATCGGCGTCCGGCATCGCGGCGCGGTTGGCCGGGGTGTCGATGACCGAGGGCAGCACCGCGTTGACCCGGATGTTGTCCTGGCGGTACTCCGCGTTCAGCGCGTCCACGAAGGCGGACACCGCGGCCTTGCCGGTGATGTAGCCCGCCGCCCCGGAGAACGGCTGCTCCGCGGCCCGGCTGGACACGCACACCACCGATCCCCCGCCCGCGGCCAGCAGGTGCGGCAGCCCAGCGGCGGTGACCAGGTAGGTGGGCCGCAGGTTCAGCGTGAGCTGCGCCTCGAACGCCTCGATCGGGGTCTCGTGCACGCGCCCACCGGCCGCGAACCCGCCGACCAGGTTCACCACCGCGCTCAGCGGTCGGGCACTGTCCCCGGCGGCCAGCGCCACCACCTCGGCCACCGAGGCGACATCGGTCAGGTCGGCGGCGATCAGCTCCGCGCCCGGCGCGGACGCCTTCTCCAGGAGCTCCGGCAGCACCGGCACCACCACCCGCCACCCGGCGCCGATGAACGCGGCGGTCACCGCCCCACCGAGTCCGCCTACGCCGCCGGTGATCAGAGCCGTGCCAGCCATGACGTTCCTTTCGCCTCCGTTACCGCAGGCCCGGCGTACTACCGGTACCACCGCACAGTGTGGTTCGTTGTCCGAGCACGGCCGACGGGAGGTCCCATGACTGCCGAACACCTGACCCATGGGTGGGAGTCGGACGCCGCAGAGTCGGACACCCTGCTCCGACGATTCGTGCTGGCCAATGCCCGACACACCACGTTCCTCGCCGAACGAGTCGGTGGACGCACGGCGCACGGGCCCGCGTACTCCGCGGCCGACCCCGGCTCTGCGGTGTTCTTCGACAACATGGTGGTGCTGCTCGCGCCGCCGCAGTACGTGGACTTCGACCGGGTGATGGAAGAGTTGCTGGCGTTCTACCCGCCCGAGCGGCACTTCTGTCTGCTGTCCGCCTGGCCCACTCCGGACCTGGCCGAGCACGGCCTGGAATTGATGGGGCATCCGCCGTTCATGCTCCGCCCGCCGGGTGGGACCGCTCCCCCGACCCCGGCCGGGCTGACGATCCGTCAGGTGGACAGCGCCGCCATGCTGAAGGAGTTCTGCGCGGTGTTGCTCGCCGCGTTCGATATGCCGTCCGGCGAGGGCGTGCCGATCAGCGATCCGCGGGTGTTGGACGACTCACTGCGCCTGTTCCTCGGCTACCTCGACGGCCGCCCGGTGGCCACCGCAGGCGCCCGCATCTCCCACGGCCTGAACGACGTGGAATGGGTGGCCAACCTCGCCGACGAACGCGGCAAGGGCATCGGCGCGGCGCTGACCTGGGCCGCGACGCTGGCCGAACCGGAGCTGCCCGCCACGTTGATCTCCAGCGACGACGGCCGGGGAGTGTACGAGCGCATGGGTTACCTACCGATGCACCGGTTCACCCTGTGGCATCGTCCGCCGTTCTGAGCCCGTCCAACAGCAGCGCGATCAACGCGTCGCCCAGCGCGTCGGCGTCCAACCGCCCGCCCGGCGTGTACCACTCGATCAACGAGTTCACCGTGCCGAACAACAGCCGCGCGGCCAGGTCCGGTTCGATGTCGGCGCGCAGGTCCCCGGCCGCCGCGGCCGCAGCGACCAACTCGGCGACCCGACGATCGAACTCGCGTCGGCGGGCGACAGCGGCGCGTTCCACGTCGGTGTTCCCGCGTACCCGCAACAGCAAGGTCACGTGCGGCAGTTCCTCCGCCAACACCCGCACGGAGCCGCGCAGTACCTGCTCCAGGCGGACCACCGCGGGCCCGGAATCGGCGCCCTCCAACACCGCGAACAGGGTGTCCAACGCTCGGTCCAAGGAGCGACGGAGCAACTCCTCTTTGCCGCTCACGTGGTGGTAGAACGACGACTTCGTGATGCCCGCAGCCTTGGCCAGATGCTCCATGCCAGTGGCGTCGTAGCCGCGTTCGGTGAACACCTGCGCGGCCACTGCGAGCAGCGACTCGGCGTCGTAGCGGCCCGGCCGGGCCGGGGCCGGGGACGTCACGCGGAACCCAGCCCGCGTTCGTCGAGCACCCGCTTGGCCTTACCCACCGAGCGTTCGATGCTGCCCGCCTCGAGCACCTCCACGTCGGCGCGCAACCCGAGTTCGGAGAGCAGGCCGGCGCTGAGCAGGTCGCCCAGTCGGGTCCGCTCGACCGCGTCGCCGCCGGGTCGGCACTCGACGCGCACGGTGAGTTCGTCCAACCGGGCCGGGCGGCGCAACACGCACAGGAAGTGCGGGGCCAGGCCGACCCGCAACACCACCTGCTCGATCTGCGACGGGTACACGTTGGCCCCGCGAATGATCATCATGTCGTCGGCGCGGCCGGTGATCCGTTCGATGCGCCGGTGACCGGGGCGGGCAGTGCCGGGTAACAGCCGGGTCAGATCACCGGTGCGGTAGCGAATGACCGGGAACGCCTGCTTGGTCAGCGAGGTCAGCACCAACTCCCCGGCGGTGCCATCCGGGAGCACCTCCCCGGTGGCCGGATCGATGATCTCCGGGCGGAAGTGGTCCTCCCAGATGTGCAGGCCGTCCTTGGTCTCCGCGCACTCGATCGCTACGCCCGGGCCGAGTACCTCGGACAGCCCGTAGATGTCCACGGCGTCCATGGCGAAGCGGGTCTCGATCTCGGTGCGCATGGCCTGCGTCCACGGTTCGGCGCCCAGGATGCCCACCCGCAGCGAGGTCGCGGCCGCGTCCACCCCGAGTCGGTCCATCTCGTCGGCCATCGCCAACAAATAGGACGGGGTGACCATGATGACCTCGGGCCGCAGGTCCTGGATCAGCTTGATCTGACGCTCCGTCTGACCGCTGGATGCGGGCACCACCGCGCACCCCAGTGCCTCCGCGCCGGCGTGCGCGCCGAGTCCGCCGGTGAACAGCCCGTATCCGTAGGCAATGTGCACGGTCATACCTGGCCGGGCGCCGGCCGCTCGCATGCAGCGGGCCATCAGCCCGGCCCACATGGCCAGGTCCGCGGCGGTGTAGCCGACCACCGTGGCCAACCCGGTGGTGCCGGACGAGGCATGGATGCGGGCCAGTTGGTCACGCGGCACGGCGAACCGGCCGAAGGGTTGGTCGGCGCGCAGGTCCGCCTTGGTGGTGAACGGGAACCGGGACAGGTCCGCCAGTGACCGCACATCGTCCGGGTGGACCCGGGCGGCCTCGCAGGCCTTCCGGTAGGGCGCCACGTTCTCGTACGTGTGCCGGACGGAGGACCGCAACCGGTCCAGCGCGACCGTCGCGACCTCGTCGGGCGACGCGGCTTCGATCGGCTCCGCTGCTCTACTCATGTCACCATCACCCCGTCCGATCCGGGCTGGCTCTGACCAATCGTGCGGGTGCGACCGCGGAACTCCGCGATCACCTCGTCGCCACGGCGAATGGTGACGTCGAACAGGGCACTGCGACCGAACCGGTCCCGCTCGACGGCGGTGGCCACCAACCGCTCCCCGAGGACCGCCGGGCGCGCGAAGACGATGTCCGCGCCGGCCGCGACCGCCATCGGCCCGTAGGAGTTGCAGGCCAGCCCGAGTGCGGTGTCGGCAAGCAGGAACAACACCCCGCCGTGACAGTTCCCGTGCCCGTTGAGGTGATGCGCGGCCAGGGTCAGCTCGACGTCGGCCCCGCCGGGTCGCACGCACAGCGCGCTGATCCCGTTGTGGGCCGCGGCCCGGTCGCTGCGCATCATCGCGGCGCCCACCGCCTCAGCCACCTTCTCCGGATCGGCGCTCACCGTGCCCCCCTCTATCGGTCGAAGTCGACGCGCACGGACCCGGTGTTGGGCCGGGACTGACAGGTCAGCACGAAGCCGCGCTCCAGTTCGTCGCCCTCCAGGGCGAAGTTCGCGTCCATCGCCACCTTGCCGTCCAGCACGGTCGCCCGGCAGGTCCCGCACACCCCGCCACGGCAGGCGAACGGGGCATCCGGACGCACCCGCAGCACCGCGTCCAACAACGTGTCGGCCGGGCCGAGGTCGACCTCGCTGGTCCGCCCGTCCAGGGTGAAAACGAGGGTGCCCGCCCCGGACGGGGCATCCACCCGGGGCGCGGGCAGCGCCGGCCCGGCGTGGAAGAGCTCGCGGTGGATACGTTCGCCCGGCACGCCGGCGGCGAGCAGCGTGTCCCGCCACTCCTCGACGGCGGCCTGCGGGCCGCACAGGTACCAGTCGTCAGTGTCCGGGGATAGCACGCTGCCCCACAGCCGATTGATCTTCTCCGCGTCCAGCCGCCCGGACCGCAACGGCGAGGTCTGCGCTTCGCGGGACAGGAAGTGCAGCATGGCGAAGCGCTGCGGGTGCGCGTCCTTCAGATCGGCCAGGTCCTCGCCGAACATGGTGTCCTCGGTGGTGCGGCTGCCGTAGAGCAGCACCACCTCGGTGTCCGGTTCGGCGGCCAAAGCGGTGGAGACCACCGAAAAGATCGGGGTGATCCCACTGCCCGCGGCCAACGCCACCACTCGGCGGCCGCCGGTGCGCTGTGTGGTGCCGAACCGGCCTGCCGGGGTCATCACCTCGAGGGTGTCGCCGGGACGCAGCTGCTGCACCGCCCAACCGGAGAACGCACCGCCGGGCAATTGCTTGATGCCGATGCGCAGCGGCCCACCGACCGGGGAGGCAATGGAGTAGCTGCGCCGTGAGCCCGGACCGCCGTGGTCGGAGCGGATCGCCAGGTGCTGCCCGGCAGTGAACCGGTAGGCGTCCACGAGGTCCGCGGGCACGTGGAAGGTGACCGCGACCGCGTCGTCGGTGATCCGCTCGCACCCGGTCACCCGTAGCTGATGGAACATCAGATTGCTTTCAGGTGTTCGAAGGGCTCCCGGCAGGCGGTACACGCCCACAGCGCTTTGCACCCGGTGCCGGAGAAGCGGGAGACCTCCCGGGTGTCCGGGGACCCGCACTGCGGACAGCGCACGGACAACGTCAACGGGATCGCGCCGGTCGCCGGGCCGGGCGGCGCGATGCCGTAATCGGCGAGCTTGGCGCGTGCCGCGTCGTCGATCCAGTCCGTGGTCCAGGCGGGGCTGAGCACCGTGCGCACCTCGACGTCCTGCGCCCCGACGCCGGCCGCGGCGGCCCGGATGTCCGCGCCGATCGCATCCATCGCCGGGCAACCCGAGTAGGTCGGGGTGATGGTGACCACCACGTGTTCGCCCTCGGCCGCCACCGCGCGCAGGATGCCCAGTTCGGCGATGGTGAGGACCGGGAGCTCCGGGTCGAGCACGTCGGCGATCGCGGCGCGCACCGCTTCCAGGTTCACCAGGACGCCCCGGGGTGCGCGAGATGCAGCGACGTCATCTCGACATGCAGGTCGGCGAACTCGGGGGTGTGCACGCCGTCACGACCGCCGCCGGGTGCGGGGGCCACGCCGGGCTCGTCGAGCCCGGCCTGCGCGAGGATCGCCATCACGAACGTCGTCCACTGTGCGGTCAGCGCGGCCGGGTCGACGGCGATGCCGGCGTCGATCAGCGGGGCCAACTCGCGGCGCGGGGCGAAGAGTTCGGCGACGTCCGGCCACACGACGTAGAGGCCGTTCTGCATCCGTCGGTTCGACGATTCGGTGCCGTCGCCCAGCCGAAGCGTCCACTGGGCCGCGTGGTCGCGGTGGTACGCGACCTCCTTGACCGCCTTGCCGGCCACCCCGGCCAGCAGCGGATCGGTGGACGCGGACAGGTGCGTGTAAAGCTCGTACTGATAGGCCGAGAAGACCAACAAACGTGCGGTAGTAACCGCGAAATCACCGATCTGACGTTCCACCAGATGCGCGCAGCGGTACTCCTCGGGCGCCCGGCGGTAGGCCATCGCGTCCTCGTCCAGGCCATTCGGCTCCCCCGCGTACGCCAGCAGCGCCCGCGCCTGACCGAGCAGGTCCAGGGCAATGTTGGCCAGCGCGACCTCCTCCTCCAGCGACGGCGCCTTCGTGACCCACTCGGACAACCGCTGGGAGGCGATCAGCGCGTCATCGCCCAATGCGAGGGCGTACTCGTGCGCGTTCACAGATGATCAACCTCGGCAGGCAGTTGATAGAACGTCGGGTGCCGGTAGACCTTGTCGGCAGCCGGGTCGAAGAAACTGTCCTTCTCCTCCGGGCTGGACGCGGTAATCGCCGCGGCGGGTACCACCCAGACCGACACGCCTTCCTGGCGCCGGGTGAACAGGTCACGCGCGTTGCGCAGCGCCATCGTCGCGTCCGGCGCGTGCAGGCTGCCGACATGCGTGTGGTTGAGCCCGCGCCGCGCCCGCACGAACACCTCCCACAGGGGCTCCGTCGCCTCACTCACCGCCCAGCACCCCCGCAACGTCCGACGAGACGTGGGCTATAGACCTCGATCGGTCGGACGTCCCGGAGTTTTTGGCGGCGTAGGCGGCGGCGGCTTCGCGCACCCAGGTGCCGTCCTCGTGCGCCCGCACGCGATTCGCGAGCCGCTCCTCGTTGCAGGGACCGTTGCCCTTGACAACTTCATAGAGCTCGGTGAAGTCCGGCTCGGTGAAGGAGTAGTGCCCGGTCGCCTCGTCGTACGTCAGTCCGTCGTCCTGCACCCGGATGCCGAGCACATCGGCCTGCGGGACGGTCATGTCCACGAACCGCTGCCGGAGCTCGTCGTTGCTGTGCCGCTTGATGCCCCACGCCATCGACTGCTCGGAGTTCGGCGAGTTCGCGTCCGGCGGGCCG
>DASQPJ010000124.1:0-12544 GCA_035644015.1 Sporichthyaceae bacterium | reverse complement strand
GTGGTGACGGTGGTAGGCGTGCTCGAGTTCGGCGGGTGGGATGTCGCCACAGGCCTGGAACAGCCGTCGGTGGTTGAACCAGTCGAGGTATTCCAGGGTGGCGACCTCGACCTGTTCGACGGTGCGCCACGGGCCGCCGGGCTTGATGAGCTCGGTCTTGAACAGCCCGATCACCGACTCGGCCAGGGCGTTGTCGTAAGCGTCGCCGACCGACCCGACTGAGGGGTCGATTCCAACCTGGGCGAGGCGTTCGGTGAACGCGATCGAGGTGTACTGGGATCCGGCGTCGGTGTGGTGCACCAGCCCGGACAGATCGACGACACCCTCGCGGGTCCGGGTCCACACGGCCTGCTCCAGCGCATCGAGCACCAGAGTGGTCTTCATTGACCTCGCCGCCCGCCAACCCAAGATCCGCCGCGAGTAGGCATCAAGGACGAACGCCACGTAAACCATGCCCGACCAGGTCGGGACGTAGGTGAAGTCGGCCACCCAGGTGCGGTTCGGTGCCGGTGGGTCAAACTCACGCCGCACCAGATCCGCTGGACGCGCGGCCGCGGCGTCGGCCGCGGTCGTGCGGATCCGTCGACCTCGGCGGGCCCCCGCCAGGCCAAGCTCGCGCATCAACCGTTCCACCGTGCACCGCGCGACCGCGATGCCCTCGCGATTGAGAGCCAGCCACACCTTGCGGGCACCGTAGACACCGTAGTTGTCCTGGTGCACCCGTCTGATCTCGCTCTTGAGCCGCTCGTCGCGCAACCCTCGAGGTGAGGGCCCCCGCTCGGCGGCGGTTCGGGCGTCGTAGTAGGTCGATGGGGCGACCGGGCAGCCGTGCTCGGAGAGCACCCTGCAGATCGGCTCGACACCCCAGCGCAGCCCACCGTCGGTACGGTCGGCGTGCTCGGCGATGAACCTCACGAGCGTGGCGAGGGCCGGTCGAGTTCGGCCGCGAAGAAAGCAGAGGCCGCCTTGAGGATTTCGTTGGCCCGGCGCAACTCGGCGTTCTCCCGCCGCAGCCGTGTCAACTCACCCGACTCCTCGCTGCTAGTTCCGCGACGCTCGCCCGCGTCAACCTCGGCCTGGCGGACCCACTTGCGCACCGTCTCCGCGCTTCCGACGCCCAACTTGTGCGCGACCGCGCCGATCGCCGCCCACAACGACTCGTAGTTCGGGGCAACCTCGGCGACCATCCGCACCGCCCGCTCACGCAACTCCGGCGGATAGTGCTGGGACCGACGTGTCATGGCCCAATCTCCTCACAAGATCGAGCCTCCGGACACACCGGGGGGATTCACAGACCGCGCAGGGTCTGTGTGAGCCGCGGCCGGTCTGCGTGACCGAGTCGCCGGTCGCGGGCGGTCTGTGCGCCGAGGTCGGCGGGGGTCTGTGCGCCGATGTCCCGGGGCGGTCTGTGCGCCGATGTCCGGCGGGGGTCTGTGCGCCGATGCCCCGCGGGGGTCTGTGTGCGCCGATGTCCGGCAGGGGTCTGTGCGCCGATGTCCGGCGGGGGTCTGTGCGCCGATGTCTGGCGGTCGGTCTGTGCGGGCCGATGTCTGGCGGTCGCTGTTCGCGCAGACCGTGTGCAGCTCGCACAGGCCTCCCGCGACTTGGACGCGGCCCGCGCGGAGGCAGTCCGTTGAATGCGCGACAATGCCGGCCATCGGGCACACGACGTTGGGAAGTCATCGGTGAGCGAATCTGACGGCATCGTGGTCCCGTCCTCGCGCGAGCTGCTGGACGACTGGCTCGCGGTACTGACCCTGATCGGCGACCCGGAGCAGGCCCCGAACGGCCCGAGGGAGCTGCTCGGCAGGGCGATCGGCAGGCACAGCTTCGACATCGAGTTGGAGACCCGGGTGTCCCGCCGGGACCAGGAGCAGCTGGCCGCGTTCACTGCCGCGATTGGCGAGATGTTCAGCCGGCAGGCCACCGTGCACTGGATCGTCGAGGAGCGGCTCATCACGCTGTTGGGCAACGTCACCGGCGAGTCCCGCTCCGAGGTCATCCAGGGGCTCGCGCTCGATTTCAGCGACGTGGACGGGACCGCCTGAGCGGGGCGACATCCCCTAGACCCGTCGAGTGTCCCGCCGCCACCCGTTCGTAGGATCGCGCCCGTGAAGCGCTCCCTCCGACCTGGGCGGAACACCCGCGCGCGTTGGCCCCGCCCGCTGGTTCTGAGTTGTCTAGTTGCGCTGGCCGCGGTGCTCGCCGTCGGCTGCGCGCCGGCGCCGATGCCGAAGGCGCCACCAACGCCGGTGCCCGGCTCGGTGCCCAGGGTGGTGCCAAGGCCCACCAACTGCACCCTGTCGCTCACCGACGAGACCAGCGCCCAGCAGGCGCTCGACCAGGCCATCCCGGGGCAGCGGCTGTGCATCTTTGGGGACTACGTGCGGGGCGCGACGCTGGAGCTGGGCAGGTCGGGCACCCCGCAGGCGCCGATTCAGCTGCAGTCCGACGGTTCCACGCTCAGCACGCTGCGGATCCAGGCGGACAACGTGGTGGTGGAGGGGTTCAATACCAACGGCGGCAACGGGATCAAGGCCAGGGGCAGCAACATCACCATCCGCAACAATGACGTGCGGGGCGCCAGCGACGACGGCATCCGCTGCAGCCCGTGTGTGAATTCCATGGTCGACCGCAACACGGTCAAGGACGCGGACGGCACCGGAATCCTGATCGAAGGGCAGGGCGTCACCGCGCAGTACAACGAGGTGAGCGGATCGCGCCGGATCACCGCGACCGACGCGGACGGAATGCGCTTCTTCGGCATCAACATGAAGCTGCTGAACAACAACGTGCACGACATCAGCCAACGGGGCTATCCGGCCGGGCAGGAACCGCACACCGACTGCTTCCAGACCTTCGACAGCGACAGCCCGCTTACCTACGGCGTGATCATCCAGCGCAACCAGTGCGTCAACGTGGACGCACAGTGCCTGATCGCCAGCGGTACCGAGCGGCACAACGCCGGGGTGCCGAACGGGCAGGTGGCCATCCAGTTCCTGGACAACTACTGCCAGAGCGGCGCCAGCCAGGCCGTCTACCTCGAGGGTTACCCGAACGTGGTGATCAAGGGCAACACCTTCTCCGCGCAGTACTCCACCGCGGTGTTGGCCGTGCAGGGCGCGATCAACGTCAAGATCAGCGACAACACCATGGTCGGCCAGTTCGAGCCCTATCAGGTGGACGACGTCTCCCGGCAGGGCTTCGACGAGTCCAACAATCAGAACAAGTAGCGGCCCTCGCCGGCCGGCCCGCGAGGTCGCGCCGACCCGGGTAACGTCGCCGGGGTGAGCGAGCTGTGCTGGACAGGGGCCGGTGAGCTGGCCCGGATGATGCGGGCCGGTGAGGTGTCCGCCCGTGAGGTGGTGACCGCGCACCTGCGGCAGATCGAGCAGGTCAACCCGGCGGTGAACGCGGTGGTCACGCTGGTCGCCGAGCGGGCGCTGGACGAGGCCGAGGAGGCCGACCGGCGGTGGGCCAGCCGGTCCGAGCGCGACGGGCTGGGGCCGCTGCACGGGCTGCCGATCGCGCACAAGGACACCCACGACACCGCCGGGATCCGTACCACCTACGGCTCGCCACTGCTGAGTGACAACGTGCCGGTCACCGACGAGCTGGTGGTCGAGCGGTTGCGCGGGGCCGGCGCGATCACCATCGGCAAGACCAACGTGCCGGTGTTCGCCGCCGGCAGCCACACCGTCAACCCGATCTTCGGGGCCACCCGCAATCCGTACAACCTGGACCGCTCGGCCGGCGGCAGCAGCGGAGGCGCGGCCGCCGCGCTGGCCTCCGGGATGCACCCGTTGGCCGACGGCAGCGACTTCGGCGGATCACTGCGCAACCCGGCCTCGTTCTGCAACGTGGTCGGCCTGCGCCCGTCGCCGGGGCGGGTGGCCACCTGGCCGGACCTGCTGCCCTGGTCGCCGCTCGCGGTCCAGGGTCCGATGGGCCGCACCGTGGCCGACGTGGCGTTGGGGTTGTCCGTGCTGGCCGGGCCGGACCCGAGGGCGCCGGCCGCGCTCGAGCACCCGGGCCCGGAGCTGGCCCAACTGGGGCAACCCGGGCAGCCGGCGCCGGACCTGACCGGACTGCGGGTGGCCTGGGCGCCGGATCTGGGCGGGCGGGTGGTGGTGGACCCGGAGGTGACCGCCGCGCTGGCGCCGGCCGCCGAGGTGTTCACCGGCCTCGGCGCCCGGGTCGAGCCGGCCTGCCCGGACCTGACCGGGGCCGACGACGTGTTCCGCACGCTGCGCGCCTGGCGGTTCGCGATGACGTACGGCGCACTGGCCGAGGCCCAGCCGGACGGGTTCAGCCCGCAGTTGCTGGACAACATCGACGAGGGTCGGCGGGTGTCCGGCGCCGATCTGGCCCGGGCCGAGGCCGCGCACACCGCGCTGTACCACCGGGTGCGGAAGTTCTTCACCGCCTACGACCTGCTGCTCGCCCCGGTCAGCCAGGTCCCGGCGTTCCCCATCGAGTGGCGCTACCCCACCGAGGTGGCCGGTCAACCCATGCAGACCTACCTGGACTGGATGGCCTCGGCGTATCTCATCTCCACCACCGGATGCCCGGCGCTGTCGGTGCCCGGCGGGTTCACCCCTGACGGGCTACCTGTCGGGCTGCAGATCGTCGGGCCGCACCGGGGTGATCTCGCGGTGCTCCGCGCTGGTCACGCCTTTGAACAGGTCACCAGGCACGCCGCGGTGCGCCCCCCGGTGGTGGCGGCGGCTTCCTGAACCACCCAGGTAGCGCCGCTGCCAGGACTTGTGACCCAGCACACATGGTGAGACGCTCAAGTCTCATAATGTCGTCGCATCGGGGCGCGATATGGGTGAGTGCGAGCCGAGGAATTTTCTCCGGCCCTGCCTGCTGCTGTTGCTTCGCGAACAGTCCGACCACGGCTACGACCTGGTGAATCGGCTTCGTCAGCTACACGTCGTGGACGGCGACGCCGGCGCGGTGTACCGCGCGCTGCGCGGGCTGGAGCGCGACAGGCTGGTGCGGTCCACCTGGGAGACGTCCGACGCCGGCCCGGCCCGGCGCACTTATCAACTCACCCACAGCGGAATCGCCGACCTCGATCGCCAGGCGGTGCTGCTCGAGGCCACCCACCACACCCTGCACGTGTTCCGGGGGCGCTACGAGCGGCTCGCTCCGGGTGGGTTGGATCGGCATCCCGAGCGGCAGGAGGAGAACGGCGATGTCCACGGCGGCGGTCGGCATGGTCACGGCCAGCCAGGCAATGGAGGCGTTCACCCGACGATCCGGGCCGGCGAACGCACTGGCGGGTGACGCTGAAGCGATCGCCGCGGCCTGCCATGCGATGGCCGAGCGGTTCCACCGGGGCGGCCGGCTGGTGGTCTTCGGCTCCGGGGGACCCGGTGGCTCCAGCAGCGACGCCGCGCATGTGGTGGTGGAGTTCGTCCACCCGGTGATCGTCGGGAAGAAGGCGCTGCCCGCGTTTGCGCTCACCGGGCCGGACCTGGCCGCCCAGCTGGCCCTGCTCGCCGAGCCGGCGGACATTGCGCTGGGGATCTCGGCGGGCGTCGCCGACGCCGAGCTCACCGAGGCGATCAGGGCGGCTCGGCGGGCCGGCCTGCTGACCGTCGCTCTGCTGGGCGGGGACGGCGACCCAGCCGCTCGCGAAGGGATCGCCGGCGGGGGGCTCGCCGAGCACACCCTGGTGGTTCGCTCGGACGACCCGCTGGTGGTCAAAGAGGTGCAGGTGACGACGTACCACGTGCTGTGGGAACTGGTGCACGTGTTCGCCGAACAGCCCGGGGCATTGGCGTGAGCACCCCGGAGGTGCCCCGGCTGGAGCACTGCGTCGGCGAGGTGTGCATCACCTGCTCCGACGAGGCGGTGCCGGTGCGGATCACCGAGCTGCGCCCGGACGAGCTGGCGCTGGTTGCCACCGAGGCCGGCACCCTCGAGGAGATCAGCATCGCGCTGGTGGACGCCGGCGTCGGCGACGTGGTGCTGGTGCACGCCAAGGAAGCGATCGCCCGGGTGGACGGCGGGAGATTGCCATGACCGGGGTCGAGTCGCTTTACCCGTTCCTGTACCCAGACGCCGAGGGGGACGGCCCCGCATCGCGCACGGCGGTGGACTCGGTGCTGGCCGAGGTTGCCCGGTCCACCCGGGACAAGGTCGCCGAGATCGACCGGGTGCGGGCCGCGCTGATCGGGACCGACGCCGGGCGGATGGCCGCCTGCGCGACCGCGATGGCCGAGCGGTTCGCCGCCGGCGGTCGGTTGTTCAGCTTCGGCAACGGCGGCAGCAGCACCGACGCCGATGCGGTCGCCGGGCAGTTCCTCGCCCCCGCCGGCTCCGCCCGACCGCTGCCCGCCATGTCGTTGACCAGGGACGTGGCGACCCTCACCGCACTGGCCAACGACGTGTCGTTCGAGGTGGTGTTCGCCCGTCCGCTGGCCGCGAACGGTCGGCCGAGCGACATCGCCTTTGGGTTGTCCACCAGCGGCGGCTCGCGCAACGTGCTGCGTGCGTTCGTCGAGGCGCAGCGGGTCGGCATGCTCACCGTCGGGCTGGCCGGCTACTCCGGGGGCACCATGGCCGAGGCGGCCGCCCGGGGCGAGATCAACCACCTGTTCGTCATGCCGTCGGACTCGGTGCACCGCATCCAGGAGGCCCAGACGACCACCTATCACGTGCTCTGGGAGCTCGTGCAGCTCGCGCTCGCCGGCCGCTGAGGCTCGGCACGAGCAGATGACCACACGGGTGCGGGTCCGGGTGCGGGTGACCGGCATCGTGCAGGGGGTCGGGTTCCGACCGTTCGTGCACGGGCTGGCCGGCTCGCTGGGGCTGGCCGGGCAGGTGGGAAACGACTCCTCCGGGGTGCTGCTGGAGGCGGAGGGCGACCAGGCCTCGGTCCGGAAGTTCCTCAGCGAGCTGGTCGAGCACCCGCCGGCGCTGGCCGTGGTGGAAAGGGTGGAGACCACCGAGATCCCGGTGACCGGCGCGGTGGGCGGCCCAGCGGCGTTCCGGATCATGGCCAGCAGCGCCGGCGGCCAGCGCGACACCCTCATCTCCCCGGACACCGCGACCTGCGCGGACTGCCTGGCCGAACTGTTCGACCCGGCCGACCGGCGGTACCGCTATCCGTTCCTGAACTGCACCAACTGCGGCCCCCGGTTCACCATCGTGACCGGGGTGCCCTACGACCGGGCGGCCACCACCATGGCCGGGTTCCCGATGTGCCCGTCCTGCGCGACGGAGTACCACGACCCGGCCGACCGGCGGTTCCACGCCCAGCCGGTGTGCTGCCCGACCTGCGGTCCGACGTTGCGGCTGGTCGGCGCGGAGCCGGAGGTCGTTGGGGTGCCGGGGGGTCCGGAGCCGCTGCTCGCCGCCGTGGCCGCGCTGCGGGCCGGGTCGATCGTGGCGATCAAAGGGCTCGGCGGGTTCCACCTGGCCACCCTGGCCCGGGGCGCGGTGGGCGAGCTCGCGGTGGCCCGGCTGCGCGCCCGCAAACACCGGGAGGACAAGCCGTTCGCGCTGCTGGTCGGCGACCTGGACGCGGCGCGCGAGCTGGTGGCGGTGGACCCGGTGGCCGCCGAGCTGCTCACCTCGCGGCGCCGGCCGATCGTGTTGCTGCCCCGGTTGCCCGACGCGACGCTGGCCGCCCAGATCGCCCCGGGCAACGACCACCTCGGGGTGCTGCTGCCCTACACCCCGCTGCATCACCTGCTGGCCGCTGAATTGGCCGAGCCGATCGTGTTGACCAGCGGCAACATCTCCGACGAGCCGATCGCCTTCGAAGAGCGGGAGGCGCGTGCCCGGCTGGCCCCGATCGCGGATCTGTTCCTCACCCACGACCGGCCCATCCACATGCGCACCGACGACTCGGTGCTGCGGGTGGTCCAGGGGCGCCCGATGCCGATCCGCCGCTCCCGGGGCTACGCGCCGGAGCCGGTCGGGCTGCCCTGGTCCGCGCCGCGCCCGGTGCTGGGCTGCGGGGCGGAGCTGAAGAGCACGTTCTGCCTGGCCCGGGGCAGGCACGCGTTCCTCTCCCAGCACATCGGGGACCTGGAGAACTATCCGACGCTGCGCTCCTACCTGGACGGCGTGGCGCACTTCCAGGAGCTGTTCGACGTCACCCCGGCGGTGCTGGCGCACGACCTGCACCCGGAGTACCTGTCCACCAAGTTCGCGTTCGACCGGGCCGAGGAAGCCGAGCCACCGCTCGAGCTGGTCGGCGTGCAGCACCACCACGCGCACCTGGCGGCCTGCCTGGCCGATAACGGGGTGGCCGGGCCGGTGCTGGGGGTGGCCTGCGACGGCCTGGGCTACGGCACCGACGGCACGCTGTGGGGCGGCGAGATCATGGTGGCCTCACTGGTCGGGTTCCGCCGGCTGGCGCACCTGGCCACGGTGCCCATGCCCGGCGGCTCCGCCGCGATCCGCGAGCCGTGGCGGATGGCCGCCGCGTACCTGCGCGCCGCCTACGGCCCCGGGGTGTGCCCGCCGGCCGCCGCCGCACTTGCCGCTCGGCAGGGGGAACGCTGGGAACAGCTCGGGGCAGTACTGGACGCGGCTTCCAGCGGCTCGGTGAACGCCCCGCTGACCAGTAGCGCCGGGCGACTGTTCGACGCGGTGGCCGCATTGGTCGGGGTGCGGGACCGGGTGAACTACGAGGGCCAGGCGGCGATCGAGCTGGAGCAGCGGGTCGACCACGCCGAACCCGGCGGCTATCCGGCGCGCCTGGTGGACGACCTGATCATCGGGGCGGACCTGGTCAGCGGGGTGGCCGAGGACCTCGCCGCCGGGGTTGACGCCGGGGTGGTGGCCGCCCGGTTCCACAACGGCGTGGTGGACGTGCTGGCCAGGGCGTGTGCGGCGGGCCGGGAGGAGACCGGGCTGGGCATTGTGGCGCTGTCCGGCGGCGTGTTCCAGAACGTGGTGCTGACCCGGCGGCTGGCCGACCGGCTCCGCGCGGACGGCTTCGAGGTGCTCACCCACCACAGGGTGCCCCCCAACGACGCGGGTATCAGCCTCGGCCAGGTCGCCGTGGCCGCCGCCCTGGACCGCGCCGCCGCCTCGGACTGACCGCCGGTCGGACTGACCGTCGCGGGTGGGAGCGGCCGGCGATTTCGGCTCGCACAGACCTGGTGCGCCCCGTGCAGACCGTGCAGGGTCTGTGCGGGCTGCACGGGGTCTGTGCGGCGGGCGTGGCGGCGTTGGCTGGGGTGCGGCGGCGTTGGCTGGATGCGTTAGTGATTGGTGCGTGGCCTCGGACGCCGGTGCGTTCGGGTGGCCGCCGATTTCGGCTCGCACAGACCTGGTGCGCCCCGTGCAGACCGTGCGGGGTCTGTGCGGGCTGTACTGGGTCTGCGCGGCCAGGTTCGGCGGCGGCGCTCGCGGGTTAGACGACTATCCAGAGGAGGCCGGCGGCGGCGAATCCGACCACGGACAGGATGGTTTCCAGGACGGTCCAGGTCTTCAGGGTGTCCTTCACCGACATGTTGAAGTACCGGGCGACGATCCAGAATCCACCGTCGTTGACGTGGCTGGCGATGATCGAGCCAGCGGACACGGCGATCGCGATGAGCGCCAACTGGGGCTGGGAGTAGCCGCCGGTGGCGACCACCGGTTCCAGGATGCCGGCGGTGGTGACAATCGCGACGGTCGCCGACCCCTGGGCGAGGCGCAGCGCGCAACTGATCAGGTAGCCGGCGACGATCACCGGGAGCCCACCGGCGGTCATCGAGTTGGCCAGCGCGTCGCCCACCCCGGTGGCCCGCAGCACCGCGCCGAAGAACGCGCCCGCGCCGACCACGAGCAGGATCATGCCGATCGGCTTGAGCGACTCACCGGTGATCTCGCCGAGCTCGGTGACCGTCATGCCGCGGCGGATGCCGAGCAGGTACATGGCGAGCAGCACGGCGATGGTCAGCGCGATCGCCGGCGTGCCGACGAACAGCAGCACCGACCGGAGCTGCGACGTGGCGGGCAGCGTGATGGTGGCCACCGTGGCGGCCAGGATCAGCACCATGGGCACCAGCACAATGAAGTTGATCATGCTCAGCGAGGGCGGTTGGCTGCGGGCCAAAGTGGCGGTACTCCCTGAACCTGCCGGGCCCCCCGAATCGGCCGCGCCGTCCGGCTGGCTCGGCCCGCCGCCGCCCGGTGCCGTCCCGGCCGCGCCCGGCGGCCCGTGCTCCGGCTCGGCGGCGAGCATCTCGTCGGTTACCTCCACGTGCACCCGCCGGCCGATGAATGAGCCCCACCACACGCCGGCTACCAGCCACGCCGGGATGCCACAGGCGAGGCCCATGATGATGATCCAGCCAAGGCTGACGTGCAGCAGCCCGGCGGCCGCGACCGGGCCGGGGTGCGGCGGCAGGAACGCGTGCGTCATGGACAGCCCGGCCAGCATCGGCAAGGCGTAGAGCACCAGCGAGCGACCGCCGCGCTTGGCCGCCACGTAGACCAGCGGCGCGACCACGAACACGCCGATGTCGAAGAACACCGGGATGCCCAGGATCAGCCCGGTCAGCCCCATCGCCAGCGGTGCGCCCTTCGGCCCGAACAGCGCGAGCAGCCGGGTGGTGAGCACATCGGCGCCACCGGAGCGTTCCATCACCGCGCCGAGCACGGTGCCCAATCCGATGATCGGCGCGATGTGTCCGAGGATGCCGCCGAAGCCGGTTTCGATCAGCGATGCGGACGACTTGATCGGGGTGCCGACCAGGTCGGCGACGGATACGCCGGCGGCCAGCGCAACCAGCACGCTCACCACGATCAGCGCGATGAACGGCTCGATCTTGAGCTTGATGATCAGGAGCAGCAGCACCGCCACGCTCACCACGGCCAGGGTGAGTAGGCCGGCCGTGTCGTGCTGTAGCCAGGTGACAAAGCCGGACATCAGGACTCCCGCGATGGGTTCAGAGCGGCCGCGAAGGCGCGGGCGCGGTCGGTGATCTCGGACCAGTTCCCGGCGACCACGGCGGCCGGTGGAACCACGCTGGTCCCGGCGCAGACGGCGAGCGCGCCGGCCTCGAGGAAGGCGGATGCGTTCTCCGCCGAGATGCCGCCAGAGGGCAGCAACCCGACGCCGGGGTAGGGCCCGCGCAGGTCCTTGAGGTAGCCCGGCCCGAGCCGGCCGGCCGGGAAGATCTTCACGGCGGCCGAGCCCAGGTCCAGCGCCTGGGCTACCTCGGTGGGGGTGAACGCGCCGAGGAACACCGGCACGCCGGCGCCGGCGGCGGCCTCCGCGACGGCCGGCCGCAACCCGGGGGTGACCAGGAATTTCGCCCCGGCGTCCACGGCGGCCTTGGCCTGCTCGCCGGTCATCACGGTGCCCGCGCCGAGCAGCACACCCGGCACGGCCGCGGCCGACGCCAGGTGATCCAGCACGCCCGGAGTGGTGAAGGTGAGCTCCACGGTGCGCAGTCCGCCCTCGGCCAGCGCGTGGCACAGGTCCACCGCGTCCGGAATGGTCTCCGCCCGCACCACGGTCAACGCCCGGTCCGCCCGCAACGTCTCCAGCACATCAAGCCCGCTCATCGCGCGTTCTCCCTGCTCACGCCCTGTGAGTGGTATTGGTCGCTATAGCGACCAATACCACTCACAGGCTCTGACCCGCGGTTTTTCACCGGACCTGCCCGGTGGCCCGGCGGCGCAGGGCGCGGCCGGAGGTGGTCGGCGTCCGGTGGCTGTCGTCCATCGCGAGCTCTCCGTTCACTAGCACGTAGGGGATGCCGGCCGCTGGGCTGCGCGGCCGGTCGTAGGTGGCGGTGTCGGCTACCTGGTCGGGGTCGAACAACACCAGGTCGGCGGCGTATCCGGGGCGCACCAGGCCGCGGTCGCGCAGTCCCAGCCGAGCGGCGGCCCGCCCGGTGAGGTGTCCGACGCACTCCTCCAGGGAGAACAGGCCCAGCTCCCGGCAGTAGTGCCCGAGGTAGCGGGGGAAGGTGCCCCACGCGCGCGGGTGTGGTTTCCCACCGACCAGTAGCCCGTCGCTGCCGGCGGTGTGCCGGGGATGGCGCATGATCGTCCGCACGTTCTCCTCGTGGCCGACGTGCTGCAGGATCCCGGTGCCCAGGTCGTCGCGGACCAGCACGTCCACGAACACGTCGAACGGGTCCACACCCCGGGAACCGGCCAGCCAGGCGATGGTGCGACCGACCACGCCATCCAGCTCGGCCCGCCGGACCCCGCTGATCTCGATGGTGTCCCACTCCGCGATCACGCCGTGGCAGCCGTCCGACCCGTGTACCTCCAGGTCGGCGCGGATCCGGGCCAGCGCGGCGGGGTCGTGCAACCTGGCCAGCGTCTCGTCCGGGCTGCCCGAGGTGGCCCAGCTGGGCAGCACGGCGGACAGCGTGGTGGCGCCGGGCAGGTAGGGGTAGGTGTCCAGGGTGATGTCGGCCCCGGCCTCGATCGCCTCGTCCAACAGCGCGACCAGTTCGACGCCGCGCCCGCGATTCGGGCGGAAGTTCATGCACGCGTGCGCCAGGTGCAGTGGGCAGCGTGCCAGGGTGGTGAGGTCGACCATCTCGGCGTAGGCGTCCAGCGCGCCCTT
>DASQPJ010000123.1:0-27325 GCA_035644015.1 Sporichthyaceae bacterium | reverse complement strand
GTTTGGACCACACGCGCACCACGACCAGCAGGGCGGCGATCACCAGCAACTGCGCGGGGACCTGGGCGAAGGAGTTACGGACGTTGCCCATCATCGGCACCAGCAACGCCACGCGGGCGTCGAGCATGCGCAGCGGACGCTGGTTCAACCAGCCGACGAACAGCCCGATCGCGCCGAGCAGCACGATCACACCGAGAGTGCCGAAGTTGTAGTACCCCTCGCCCACCGGGGAGCCGCCGATCGGTCCGACTCGGTGCGCGACCTCGATGTTGAACAACCGGTCGTCCTGCACCGGCGGACCGCCGTGCCAGCCGATGAGCTTCTCGATCAGCCGCACCGGCACCGCGGTCAACGTGGCGCCGTTTCGAAAGCCCTCGCCGTGGCTGGTCCAGCCGAGCACCTCGACGGTGGGCCGCAACGAGTAGCCCATCTCGGCGATGGCATCCATCGGCGAGGTCAGGATCTGCTTGCCGCTGGGCATGCTGTAGCCGGTGGTCCGCCCGGTACGCACGATGCCGATCACCACCAGCGAGAGCAGCACACCCGCCGTGGTCCAGAGTTTGCGGATCTTGCGGCCGTGCTGCGCCTCCACGATCAGCAGCGGGATCAGCGGGAACAACACCTCGCCGCGGTTGCCCATCGGGATCGCCGGGATCGCGTAGCCGACGAACAGCACCCAGCCCCAGGTGCGCGCCCGGCCACCGGCCACCACCGCGAAGATCGCGCCGACGCCGATGCCCAACGTGCTGTAGCCGTTGGAGTTTCCGGAGGACTGCAGGGAGTTGGAGAACTGCTCGTAGCCGCCGGAGAGCAGCCCGCCGCCGCGGTTCTGCACGATCTCCTTGAAGAACATCAGCAGGCTGAGGCCCTCGACGAGCAGACCGATCACGGCCAGCTTGTGCCGATAGCTGTCGGTGTCCGGGTCCTCGACGGCCGGGGTGACGATCGGGCGCAGCGGCCCGGCGCGCCAGCTCATCAGCTGCGCGGCCAGGGTGAACGCGACCATGCCGAGGATCACCAGGTGCAGGGCCTGTGGCGTGTAGCCGCGGTAGAACCAGCCACTGTCCACGTTGTGCAGTGCGTCGGTGCCGCGCACCGCGGTGGCGACCAGGAACCCGATGTGGAACAACCCGAAGACCAACATGTACATGGAGTTCGGGCGGTAACTGCCCACCGCGTCGGACCGCGACAGCGCGAAGAAGCACAGCGCCCACACCCCGGTGACGATCGCCGCGCTGCGCGCCGGCGAGTCCACGCCGAGCGGGAACTGCGAAGAGAACAGGCCGACCAGGGCCACCGCCAACGTCAGCCCGCCGCGTCGACCGATCGGCCGGGTGATCATGCGCGTGACGTCCACAGCGCCCTCCAGGCCTGCGCGTAGCGGTCCAGTTGGTATTCCGACGCGCACATGGCCTCGGAGATCGAGCGGCGTTCCTGGCGCGGCAGGGCGGCGGCGCGCAACGCCTCCACCGCCCACATCTGCGGGCCCGCGTTGGTCGACAGCACGGTCAGACCGGGGTACTTCGCGGCGATATCGCGAGTGCTGGGCAGGTCGTTGGCGACCACCGGCACGCCCGCGGCCAGCGCCTGGAGCACTACACCGGGCAGGCCCTCCCAGTGCGAGGGCAGCAACAGTGCGTCTGCGCGGGCGAGGAATTTCTCCACCTCGCGGGTCTCCCCGACCAGTTCC
The DNA here is from genome assembly GCA_035644015.1 of Sporichthyaceae bacterium. Classification (GTDB taxonomy): domain Bacteria; phylum Actinomycetota; class Actinomycetes; order Sporichthyales; family Sporichthyaceae; genus DASQPJ01. The sequence continues at coordinate 25,635 of DASQPJ010000123.1, read as the reverse complement.
AGGCCGGGGCGCTCGCTCGCCCTCGGGCCGAGGTCATCCGCGCCGCCCGGACCGACGAGCACCAGCTTGGTACCGGGCGCGATCTGGTTGGCCGCATCGTGCACCGGCAGCAGGAACGCCCGGTTCTTCTCCGGCGCGGCCCGGCCGATGTGCATCAGCACCCGGGCTGCTGTGTTGTCTTGGTCTGATGGGTCGTCAGTTCCGTCTACCCGCACGCCGGCGTAGCGCGCGAAGTCGATGCCGTTGGGCAGCACGCGATAGCGCGGATCACCGCCGGCGAATGCGATGGAGCCACTGGTCACCCCGACCACGTCGGTGGCGTTGTGCTTGAGCAGCCACCGCAGCGCCGCGCGGAACGCCCGACGCCCCCGGCCGTTGCCGCGGGCGTCGCCGTCGCTGTGCATGTGCGCGATCCGGATCGGCACGCCGGCCAGCCGGGAGACCAGCAGGATCAACCCGCTGACCACGCTGACGTGCGCGACCATCACGTCCGGGCGCAGGGTGCGCAACCGCCGCCACAGCCGGGGTACGAAGATGACCGCCGGGCGCAGCGGGCACAACGAGATCACCGCACCGGCCTCCGCGAACAGCGGCGCCAGGGTGCCTTTTTCGTTGCCCAGCAACCAGAAGTGCTGCTCGAACTCGACGGCCGACACGCTGCGGCACAGGTCCAGCGCCACACTCTCCGCGCCACCGCGGTTCAGCGAGCCGAACACATGCACCACCCGGACCGGACCCATCTCTGACGTGACTGTCACCGCGGCACCTCTACGCCGCGTTGGCCGGGCAGACCGGCGAACCAAGCCTTGAAGTCCGCGTCGAGTCGCTCCGCGGAATAGGTGCGGGCCACTGCCAGGTTCCGCGCGCTCTGTCGCTGCCACAGTTCGGCGTCCGACCACAGCCGGCGCAGCCGGTCGGCCAGCGCCACATGGTCGTCCACGTCGATGATGAACTCCGGGTCGAGCAACTCCCGGTTGCCGCCGACGTCGGTAGCCACCGCGGGCAAGGCCCGGGCCATCGCCTCGACCAACGCCCGGGGCAGGCCCTCGGTGCGCGAGGGCAGCACGAACACGTCGGCGGAGTCCAGGTGCGCGATCACTGCATCCCGAGAGGCCACGTTGCCCTCGAAGCTGGTGTGCTCGGCCAGGTTCAGACCCGCGGCCAACTCCTTGTTCGCCCATTCCAGGCGCCCACCGCCGATCAGGCTGGCGGTCACCGGGATACCCTCCGCGCGCAATGCGGCCATCGCGGCGAACAGCACGTCGTGTCCCTTGTACGTGGTCTCCTGGGTGCCGATCAGCGCCACGTGCAACCGACCCTCGCGCCGGGTACGCGCCACCCGAGCCAACGCCTCGGGGGTGATGCGCACATCGGAGATGCCGGTGGAGGAGGTGCCCGGCTTGGCCGGGTAGCGCGCCTGCAGCGCTTCCCGGGTGACGTAACGGCTCGCCCGGGCGCCGCGGACCAGCCAGCGCATCTGCGCGGCCAGCAGCGGCACCGCCCGGCGCGCCCGGTCCCCCAACGCGCCCTTGGCGGCCACGTCGGCCGGGTCACCGAGGACATCGGCGACGTACTCACGCCCCGTCAGTTTGCACACCAGCGCCGCTGTCGAGCCGACCGCGCCGGGCAGCCGGAGCACAATCAGGTCGGCCTCCCGTACGCTGCGCCGGATCTCCCGGAACAACGGCCACGCGGCGCGGGCGAACCCGCCGATGCCCAAGTAGTAGGGCAGCGGGTGCAGGCCCAGCGCGGGATCGAGGGCCACCGCGTTGGGCCCACCGGCCGGATCGGCCCGGCCGACCAGGGTGACCGTCGCCCCGGCGGCCAGGTACGCCGACCAGGACTCCCGGGCGCCCGAGGTGTCCGCGGCCGCCCAGCGGCCGTCCTCGGTGCGCCCGAACCGCGTCTCGGTGAAGACGCTGACCCGTCGCTGTCCGGGGAGCATCAGAGGTACTCCACGTTTCCGTGCAACCGGTGGCGGGTGTCGAAGATCGACGTGGCGTGCGCGGTGACCAGGTCGTAGTCGACGTCGGTGTGGTCGGTGATCAGCACCACCACGTCGGCCCGCTGCAGGGTCCCCACGTTCAGGTCGACCAGTTTCACCCCGGTGGGCGCCCGGTGCGGCTCGATGTGGGTGTCGACCGCCTCGATGATCGCGCCGGCGTCGGCCAGCAACTCGATGATGCGCAGCGCGGGCGATTCCCGGATGTCACCGGTGTTCGGCTTGTAGGCCAGCCCGAGCAGCAGCACCGTGGAGTTGCGCATCGGCTTGCAGTCGTTGTTGAGCATGCTGGTCAGCCGGGACACCACGTAGTCGGGCATGTGGTCGTTGATGTCGTTGGCCAGGTCGACGAACTTGAACGTGCGGTGCAGGTCGCGCTGTACCACCCAGGACAGGTAGGTGGGGTCCACCGGCAGGCAGTGCCCACCGACGCCGGGGCCGGGGGTGAACCGCATGTACCCGAACGGCTTGGTGGACGCCGCGGCAATGACCTCCCAGATGTCCACACCGAGCTGGTGGGCGAGCACCGCGAGCTCGTTGACCAACGCGATGTTGACGTGCCGGAAGGTGTTCTCCAGCAGCTTGGTGAGCTCCGCCTCCTTGGGCGAGGACACCGGCACCGTGGTCTCCACCAGGTCGGCGTACAGATGCTGCACTGCGGCCAGGGACTCCGGGTCGATCCCGGAGACGACCTTGGGTGTGTTCACGAAGGTGAACCGCTCGTTACCCGGGTCGATGCGCTCCGGGCTGTAACCCACCGCGAAGTCGCGGCCGGCGCGCAGGCCGGAACCGCGCTCCAGCAAGGGGATCAGGATCTCCTCGGTGGTGCCCGGGTACGAGGTGGACTCCAGGATGACCGTGGACCCGCGCCGCACATGCGGGGCCAGCGCATTGGCCGCGTCCTGGATGAAGGTCAGGTCCGGGTACCCGTCCTTGAGCGGCGTCGGCACGGTGATGATCGCCGCGTCGAACTCCGCGGCGTCGGTGTAGTTGGTGGAGGCCAGGTAACGCCCGGTGGCCAGGGCAGCCCGCAGTTGGCTGTCCGGCACGTCATCGACGAACGAACGCCCGTCCTGCAGGGCCCAGATGCGCACCGTGTCGGTGTCCAGGCCGATCACGCTGTAGCCGACCTCGATCGCGCGCATGGCGACCGGCAGGCCCACGTAGCCCTGGCCGATCACCACCAGAGTGCCCTTGCTGATCACAGAGTCCCAGGTGTTCATGCCACGGCCTTCCCGCTGGTAGCGATGGGGATCTGCAACTCGGCGGCCATCCACTCGACGGTCGCGGTCAGTGCCTCGGTCAACGGCACCTGCACCAGATCCGGGAACAACGCGCGCAGCCGCGCGTTGGCCGCCTGCGAGTGGCGCACGTCGCCGGCCCGGTCCGGGCCGTAGGTCGCCGCCACCGAGGTGCCGAGCACCTCGGACAACAGGGCGATCAACTCGTTCAGCGTGGTGCTGGTGCCCCACGCCAGGTTCACCGGCCCGGGGCTGGTCAGCCGGTCCAGCGCGGTGCGGGCCAACACCTCGGACACCGTGGCCACGTAGGTGAAGTCCCGGCTCTGCTCGCCGTCGCCGTGCACGGTCACCGGCTCACCGCGAAGCGCGGCCGCGATGAACGACGGGATGACCGCGGCGTAGGCGTGGTCGGCGGCCTGCAGCGGACCGAACACGTTGAAGAACCGGAACACCGTGGTCGGCACTCCGAAGGACTCCTGGTACGCCCGGGCGTAGGCCTCGGTAGCCAACTTGCTGGCCGCGTAGGGGCTGGAGGGCATGGTCGCCATGTCCTCGGACTTCGGCTGCACCGGGTTGCGCCCGTAGACCGAGGAGGAGGACGCGACCACCAGGTGCGCGCCGGCCTGACGCGCGGCCTGGGCCACGTACAGCGTGCCGGTGGCGTTCACCTCGTGGCTGCGCAACGGGTCCACGATCGAGCGCGGCACCGACGGGACCGCGGCCAGGTGCACGACGGAGTGCGCACCCTCACAGGCCTGGATCAGCAGCTCGGTGTCCAGGACGCTGCCGACCAGCAGGTCGACGTCGAGGCCTTTGAGGTTGTCGAGCCGACCACTGCTCAGATCGTCGATCACAGTCACCGCCGCACCGCGGCGACGCAGTTCCGCACACAGATTGGCGCCGATGAATCCGGCGCCCCCGGTGACCACAACCTTCACTGGGTCCTCCTCCGGCGAGTTTGCGGGCGCGGGCACCGAGGCGGTGGCCCACGACGTACCGCGGCCCTCCTCAACGGAGGGCACGCTTTCCGTGCTGCGCTGGCGAACCACCCCGGAGCGCCCGGTGGCCAGCTGCTCGAGAACGTCGAGCATCTGCTCCGGACTGCCCAGGCCACGCAGATCGGGCAGGTGCGCCGCGGACAGCGGCGGCACGTCGACATGCGAGATCAACGGGTGCAAAGGACGGGAGTCCAGCTCACCGTCGGAGAACAACTCCTCGTGCAGCTTCTCCGCCTCGCGCAGGCCGGTGAAGATGATCTCCACCTGACGCCCCGCCAGATTCATCATGCGGTGCGCCAGGTCAACGATGCGCACCGGCTCCCCCATGTCCAGCACCAGCACCTCGCGCGGCCGGCCGATGGCGCCGGCCTGCACGACCAACTCGCAGGCTTCCTGGATGGTCATGAAGAACCGGGTCACGTTCGGGTCCGTGATGGTCAGCGGCGCACCCATGGCGATCTGCCCGGCGAACGTGGTGAGTACCGAGCCGCGACTGCCCAACACGTTCCCGAAACGCACCGACAGGTAGGTGGAATCGCCGTTTTCCGCGCCGGCGATCAATCGCTCACCGACCCGCTTGGTCAGTCCGAGCACACTGGACGGGTTGGCCGCCTTGTCCGTGGAGATGCCCACGAACCGGTTCACACCGGCCCGCCGCGCGGCCTCGATGACGTTGGCGGTGCCCAGCACGTTGGACTTCCAGGCCTCCACCGGGTACTGCTCCAGCATCGGCAGGTGCTTCAGCGCCGCCGCGTGGAACACCACCTGAGGTCGACGGGCCAGGAAGTGCTCGATCATCGTGTCGGTGTCCCGGATGCTGGCCAGCAGCAACTGCCGGGAGTCCATCATCGCGTCCTGATGGATACTCAGATATACGGCGTGTAGAGCCGACTCATCGTGATCGAGCATGACCAGCTCGGCCGGGCCGAAGGCCCGGATCTGTCGACACAGCTCGGAGCCGATGGAACCGCCCGCGCCGGTGACCAGCACTCGCTTGTCGGTGAGGTATCCCCCGACCTCACGGATGCCGGTGTCGATGGGGTCGCGACCGAGCAGCGCATTGACCGGGAGGTCGGTCAGGTCAGCCAGGTCCAGCTGCCGGGGCGGAGTGCCGGTGTGGCAGTTGATGTGATCCAGTGGCGAAGTCATTGGTGCACCTGTCCTCGTTCGGGCCCTCGCGGTCGTCTACTGCCGGCTGGAGCTGCTCATGTCGTCGAGCCGCCACCCAGCCGGAATTCACTCGCGGTCGGCACCGCCTCGCTGTCGATCACGACCACCGGCGGTGGGACCGGGGCCGTCGAACGCTGCCCCGGCATGGGGTGCAGGTTCCAGGGGTCGCTGACCGGCGCAGGCGTCAGGGCGACCGATTCGTAGAGCCCGGCCGGTGAGGCCGGTGCAGTCACATTGGGGAAACTGGGGGTACTGCTGGTGAAGCTGCTGGGCATGTAGCTGCTGTAGGTCGGCGCGACCGGTGCGGCTCCGGCCGGGGTGACCGGCGGCGGGGCCATGCGCACCTGGTTCTTCGGGTTGCGACCGGTGCTCTGGTACGTGTAGCCGTAGCCGTACTGGTAGCTGTAGCCACCGCCGCGCTTGGCCCGCGGGGCCATGGACAGCACCACGCCGAAGATGGGCGCGGACACCCGGCGGATGGTCTCCGCCGCCGCCTTGACCTGCTCGGCGCGCACCCAACCGTGCCGGGCGACAAACAGCACGCCATGGCAGTGCGCGGCCAGCACCGCGGCGTCGGCCACCGGCAGGGTCGGCGCAGCGTCGAAGATCACCACGTCGTAGCGGCGGTTGAGCTCGGCCAGCACGGTGGCCATCTGGGCCGAGGCCAGCAGCTCGCTCGGGTTCGGCGGCAGCGCGCCGGAGCCGAGGAAGTCCAGCAGGCCGCCGCCCCACGGCTGCAGTGCGACGTCGAGGCTGACCTGGCCGGTGAGCACGGTGGTCAGGCCGACCGCGTTCTCCATGCCCAGGTACTCCGCGGCCTTCGGGCGTCGCAGGTCGGCCTCGACCAACGCGACCTTGCTGCCGGCCTGCGCCATGGCGATGGCCAGGTTGCACGCGGTGGTGGTCTTGCCCTCGTGCGGCAGAGCGCTGGTGATCACCAACAGCTTGTTGGTGTGGTCCAGGTCGACGTACTCGAGGTTGGTGCGCAACTGGCGGAAGGCCTCGGCCAGCGGGGCGCGCGGCTGGTCGTGCACGATCAGCGGCCGGCCCTTCAGGCCGGGGTCGAACTGGGTGGCGCCGAGGACCGGTGCGTCCATCAGCTCGGCCAGCACGTCCGGCGACTTCACGCTGCGGTCCATGGTGTGCCGGGCCACCGCAGCGCCCATGCCCGCCATCAGACCGAGGATCAGGCCCAACGCCAGATCGGTGTTCTGCTTGGGGGAGATCGGCGTCGACGGGGTCTGCGCGTCCTGGATCTGACGGGCCACCACCAACGGCTGACCCTGCTCCGGCTGCTCGACCTCGGCGACCAGGTTCGCGAAGTCCTTCGCGGCCGCCTGGACGATCTGCTTGGCCCGGGCCGGCGAGCGGTCCGTGGCGGTCAGCGTCATCAGCACCGTGTCCGGCTTCGCCGAGGCGGAGATCACGCCCACCGCGATCGGGTACCCGAGCTCATCGGCGACCTGCTGGCGGATGCGCCGGTCGGTGGCCATGTCCGTGTAGGACTTGATCTTCTGCTCGGAGAGCAGGCTGCCCTGGTAGGCCTGGTTGACGTCCTTGCCCAGGTCCGGGGTGGAGATGAAGAACTTCACGCTGGACGCGTACTGCGGGGTCGTCAGGAACGCCGCCGCGCCGCCGAGCCCGAGTCCGATGGAAAGCCCCAACAGCACGAGAAACCATCGCTCTCGCAGGACGGTGAGGTAATCCCTGAAGTTCATTTAATCCCCCCGGATTCCGTTGCAATTACGCACCGTTTAGCGCTTCGGTCGAACACGATCCGGGCCCGATCATGGTCGGCGCGGACTGAGGTTCAACACCCGCTGACCCGAACGGCTGAGGGACGAAAGGGACAAGGCCGAAACGAATCCGTTAACCGCCTTCTGACCTGCCCTAACGGCCCATTGGCCAGGCCTGTGACGCCCTCACGCGGCGGCTGAGCGCCGGTTGCGGCCAGGGGAGTTGTCGGACGCGGCCGAACGGGTGAATTCCGGACAATTCGTTGGCGTGACGCGCCGGATAAATTCGGACAATTCACCGGCGGTGTCCGATTTGGTCCGTTTCGGGCCCGTTCGATCGGATGGTTTCGTCACGCCGGGGGCTCCTATTCTCACAAAGCTTGCGTGGGCGCCCCGCCAATGTGGTGCCATGAATCAACCGTGACTGAGAGGCAATAACTCCCATGGGATATCGACTGGGGATCGATCTCGGGACCACCTCCACCTCCGCGGTGATCGTGCACGCGGACGGCCGCGCCCAACCGGTGCTGCTGGCTGCGCCCGCGAAAGCCATGGACACAGCGGTGTTCATCGAGGCTTCCGGGGCTGTGCACTGCGGAGCTGAAGCGACGCGTCGTGGCGCCGAGGACCCGACCCGACTGGTGCGCCGCTTCCTGCTGCGCGTCGGCGACGCCGTGCCGATCACCGTCGGCCCGCGGGACGGGGCGCACGCGCGTCTGCACCCGCAGGACATCACCGCAGCGTTGGTGGCCTGGGTCATCGCCCGGGTCAGCGAGCAACAGCAGGCCCCGCCGGAGGCGATCGCAGTCACTCACCCGGCTTCCTGGGCTGCGCACAAGATCGAGCTGTTCAGCCGCGCGCTGACCGTGCGTGGACTGGGCGAGGTGCGCCTGATCAGTGACGTGCTGGCCGCGGGCCGGGTGTACGCGCACGTGTTGCAGGCCCGCGCCGGCGACGCGTTCGCGGTCTTCGACCTCGGGGGCAGCTCGGCCGGTGCGGCGCTGCTGCGGGTCGACCCCGCAGGTGCGGTGTGGCCGCTGGGTCGTCCGGAGTTCCGCACCGACCTGGGCGGCGTCGACCTGGACGACGCTGTGTTGGCCGAGGCGTTGGACGCACTGCCCGCCGACGTGCGCGGCACCGTACTGGCGGCCACCGCCGACGGTGGCCACGCGCCCGTGCTGGACGCGTTGCGGGCTGCCGCGCGGCGGGCCAAGGAAGACCTGTCCAGCAAGACCGAAGCCACCATCGCCTTGCAGATCGACGGCGAACCGGTGAGCGTGACGATCACCCGACTCGGCTTCGAGGCGCGGCTGGGTGACCGGCTGACCCCGGCCTTCCGGCTGATCGACGACGCCGTCGCCGGGGCCGGCCTGGAGCGCAGCGACCTGTGCGGCGTGCTGCTCTGCGGTGGTTCCGCAGCGGTGCCACTGGTCATGCAGCAGCTGTTCCTGCGGTTTGGCCCGGACCTGCGTCTGGTCCGCGAGCCGGACCCGGCCACCACGGTGGCGGCCGGCGCGGCGCTGACCCTGGAGATGGACAACGCCCCCGTGGTGCCCGCCGCGCGCGCGGCCGAGCGGCCGAGCGTTATCGAACCGACTGCCGGCATCGTTCGTGCTCGCACCCGCTTCAACGCCCCGGACGCGTTGATCCAGGACCGCACAGTCACCAAGACCATTCCGCACCCCGCGCCGTCCGTGGAGCCGAGCACGCCGGCCCACCCGGTGCCCGCGGCGCGTAACTCGCGGCCCACCCCGAAGACCCCGCCGCCCGTGGAACCGGCCGGCCCCGCGCCGACGCCGGCTCCCGAGCCGGTGCAGGCCGCCGCCGCGCTGCCCGCCCAGCTGCCCTCGATCGACGAGGACCGGCCGGCCACCGTGGGCGCGCTGGCCCGCATCTCCAAATACGAAAAGGATGTGCGCATCGGCACCGGACGGCCCATCTTCCACCGCGACACCGAGATCCGCCGCGAGCTGCTCAGCGTCATCCCGGCGGCCACCGAGCTCGGTGCCCCGATGGCACGCGCCGTGGTCTCACCCCGTCGGGTCGGCTCCATCGAGGACCTGCTGGCCGTGGTGCCCGCACAGCGTCGGGCCACCGTGGCCTACCCGGAGGAGCCCGCCGCCACGGTCATCGTCGAGGCCGACCTCAACGAGGAGGGGGAGGAGGTCGTCTACGAGTTCGTCGACGACCAGACCTCACCCGAGGACTACGCCGAGCCCGATCTGCGGCCGCTGTGGCGCAAGGGCCTGTCCCGGTTGACCCCGGCCCGGGTCGTCACGTTGAGCGCGATCACGGTGGCGCTGTTCATCGGAGCCGGGGCGTGGAACGCCGCGGTGCCGGCCATCACCGGCCACTTCGGCGGGCACTCGAGCACTCCGGCCGTGACCGAGCAGCTGCCGCAGCCGCCCGCGAGTCAGCAGTCGTCGGACGCCAAGCCGACCAAGTCGAAGAAGGCCAAGGCCAAGAAGGCGTCTGCCAAGACCGCCGGCTGACACCACAACGCATTACGTCCGACCGAACGTGGCCTATAGCCCACATTCGGTCGGACGTTGCGTTGAGTGGGTGGTTAGGCGCTCAGGCTGATCGGTTCGTCGTCGGCGAGCGCGGACTCGACGTCCAGCGCAATGGTGTCGTCGTGCATGGTGAGGTCAAGCTCGCCGCGCACGCCGAGGTTGGCGATCCAGGTGGTCACCCAGTCCGGGTCGTCATCCGCCGCGGTCGACTGACCGAAGTTCTCCAGCACCGCCGCGGCGGCCTCGAAGGCCGCGGCGGTGAGCAGCCGCTGGTCGGCCGCCTCGCGCTGAGCCATCGCGGCCCGGGCCCGTTCGGCACGCGCCCGGCGCACGATCTCCTCGGCCTCGGCCTTGTCCGCGCGCAGCGTGACCACCTCGCGGCGCAGGGCGCCGGCGTCAGCGGTCAACGCGTCGAGCTGCTGGCGCAACCCGCTGATGCTCTGCTGCAGCAGCGTCAACTGCTCGCTGAACACGCTCTCGTCACGCCGCCGCATGGATTCCTGCAGCGCGCTCTCCCGGGCGAAGCGGCGGCCGCGCCGGGCCGTCCAGCCGGCCAGGGCCACGGCGACCAACCAGGACGCCACCACCGCCAGCCGCAGCACTTGCATGCTCCCGTTGATCACGGCGAGCGCTAGCCCCGCCGTGGCCATCGAGGCCACCGTGACCGGCGGCAACGCGCGAACGACGGTGGATTGGCGATGGCGGCCTCGAGTCATGTGCCCGAAAGTAACCGCTGTGGCCAGAGATTCTGATGAGGCGCGCCGGAATGTCGCGTCAGGCAAAAGAGGCGGGCCCCGGGGAGGAGGCGCCTCCCCGGAGCCCGTCGTGGCTCGGCCGTTCAGCTCTAGCGGTTGCGCCAGTTGCCGTTGTTCCCGTTGTTGCCGTTCCAATTGTTGTTGTTGTTCCAGTTGTTGCCGTTGTTGTAGTGGCCGTTGTGGTGGTGGCGACGCACCGGCACCCACCTGCACACCGTGCGGTGGTGACGGTGGTGGTGGCGGTAGTAGACGACCGTGTGGCACACCCGCTTGTAGTGCACGGACGCCTGGTCCGCGGAGTCCCGCGAGGTGGTGGCGGCACCGGCGGCCGGCGCCATCATGGTCCCCGCCATGACCACGGCGACCGCACTGCTGGTGAGCATCGAGAGTTTGCGCATATGTCCCTGCCCTGTCCTGAACTCGGTGGGTGCTTTCCACGCAAGCGTCATCTGACGGGGCATATGACAACAATGCGGACCTCCCGGGAGAGGACTGTCAGTCCTCCCGGGCAATGTCCGGTTTGTCCCCGGGAACGCCCTGACCGGCGCCGTTGCGGCTCAGGCGGCGCGGTCGCGCGGGTCGGGCATCACCCGGGACGGGCGCTGATCGTCCGGCACCCGGCACACGTACTCCAGGAACAGCGCCGCGGCCACCAGGGCAACCCCGGTGCCAACCGCCAGCCCGGACATGGCGGCCAGATGCCGGTGGCTGGGTTCGTCGAGGTTGCCGGCCAGGAACAGCGCGTAGCCCCCGTACAGACCCACGGTGCCCGCGCCGACCGGCGAGGACGCCCGGGCCAGTACCACGTAGCGGGCAATGGTCAACGGGTTGAGCACCGGTGCGCCGGGCACCCGGTCCCGGGCGGCGCGCAACCGGGAGCGGGTGCTGAACGCCAGCGCGAACAGGATCACCGCCAGCAACAGCAGCACCGAGGGCGCTGCGCCCGGCACCCGCGGCATCGGCCGGCCCGAGCCGTCGATGATCAGCGCGCCGCCCCAGCCGACGGCGCCGGTCAGCACGGCGACGGCGACCAGGATCGGCCAGCGCGTCGGCCTCACGTCAGGAACCGGTGGGACATCAGGCAGGCAGTTCCAGCTCCACGTCGGTGACCCGACGAATCGTCTGCAGGTCCACGTCGAGCAACAGATCGGCGACCTTGCCCTTGTTGGGCAGTACCGCGTCCGGCTCGACGTCGTACCAGGGCGCCAGCACGAACGCGCGCTCATGCGCACGGGGGTGCGGCAGGGTGATCGCGGGGTCGTCCAGCACCCGGTCGGCCAGCGCGATCACGTCGAGGTCCAGTCGGCGCGGGCCGCGTCGGTCCTCACCCACCCGGGCGCGACCGAAGGCCTCCTCCACCGCGTGGCAGCGTTCCAGCAACGTGGCGCCGGACATCTCGGTGTCCACGACCAGGATCGCGTTGAGGAACTTCGGGCCGTCGAACTCCGTCTCCGGCAGGGTCTCGTAGACCGGGGAGACACTCAAGCCCCAGATCCCCGGGGCGTCCAGGATCGCGTCGATCGCGTTCTGCAAGTTCGAGGCGCGATCACCGGAGTTGCTCCCCAGCGATAGCACCGCACGCCGAATCGGGCGCAGTTGGCCGGTCAGCGTGTCATCGACGTGGAACGCCTGCGAGGACTCATTCACGTGCGGCTCCGCGTGATCGTGACGGACACATCATCGAAGGGCACCGAAACCGGCGCCGCCGGTTTGTGCACGGTGACCTCCACCTGCATCACCCCCGGCCGAACCAAACACGCCGCGGCGATGCGTTGGGCAAGGGTCTCGATCAGGTTGACCGGCTCGCCCTCGATCAATGCGACCACGTCGGAGGCAACCGCGGAGTAGTCCACGGTTTCTCCCAGGTCGTCGCCGGCCGCTGCAGATCTGGTATCCAGCCCCAGTTCCACGTCAACCCCGAACCACTGCCCGAGCGAGCGCTCGGCCGGCAGTACTCCGTGCCGGCCGAACCCACGCAGTCCGCGCAGCGCAACGCGGTCGAGTTGGAGCATTGAGGAGTCCTTTCGACCCTGCCCATCGGTCCTGCCGGGCCGTGAGAATCCGAAGGTACTACCCAGAGCCGGTTTCGGTCTCCTCCGCGTCTCCGCCTCCGGACAGCACCGGGGACCCATGACGCACCCACAGCCGCCAACCGTCCCCGGTACGGCGGAAAACGTTGGTCGCAACACCTTTCGCCCCGGCAAACGCGGTGGGGTCGGTGCCCGGTTCGCCGTCGTCCGCCGCGGTGATGATGTTTTCCACGCAGGTGAGCACCGCGATGTCGCCGGCCAGGCTCAATTCCACATCGGTGATCACGAACTGGATGTATGTGGTGTTCGCCATGATCATCGCCCAGGAGCGCATCACCTCCTCCCGACCGCGCAACAGCGGCCAACCTGGATGCACGCAGGAGACCGACGGGCCCAGCTCGCCGCGAGCCCACAGCCCATCCATGATGTCCAGGTCCGCGCTCTCAAATGCGGCGTAGAGGTCCTCGTTCAGCTCGAGAATGCGGTTCTCGTCACTCATCTGCGGTCCAGGCCGCAGCCACCTCGACCGCGTCGCGGGAGGCCCGCGGCTCGTGCACCCGCACCGCCCACACGCCACCGGCGGCCGACAACGCGGACAGCGCAGTGGTGGCGGCCTCCCGGGCCGCGGTGGGCCGGGGGCCGGCCTCGGTGGCCAGCAGCGCGCCGAGGAAGGCCTTGCGGGAGCCACCGATCACCAGGGGGTGGCCCAACGCATGCAGCGCGGGCAGTGCGCGCAGCAGTGTCCAGTTGTGTTCGGGGCGCTTGGCGAAGCCCAGGCCCGGGTCGAGCACGATGCACTCGGGCTCGATGCCCGCAGCCACCGCCGCGTCGCGACGCTCCCGCAACTCGGTGGCGACCTCGCCCACCACATCGGCGTACTGGGCCCGTTCGGCCATGTCCGAGCTGGGCCCGCGCGAGTGCATGAGGACGTACGGTACGCGGGCTGCGGCGACCACCCGCAGCATGTCGGGATCGGCGCTGCCCGCACTCACGTCATTGACCAGCGCCGCGCCGGCCGCCAGGGCCGCCTCGGCCACTGCAGCCCGGGTGGTGTCCACCGCGACGATCACCCCGGCCGCGGCCAACCCACGCACCACCGGTTCGATGCGCCGGCGTTCCTCGGTCGCGTCCACCCGCCCGGCACCGGGGCGGGTGGACTCGCCACCCACATCCACCACGTCCGCGCCCGCCGCCACCAGCGCCAGCCCGTGCGCCAGCGCCGCCTCCGGGTCGATGAACCGCCCGCCGTCGGAAAAGGAATCCGGCGTCACGTTGAGCACGCCGATGACCAGGCAGCGGCCCGGCGCGGGCAACCCCGGCACGGTGCGACGTAGCTGCTGCGGGCCCGGCACCCGGGCAACGCTACGGCCCCGCCCGGGCTGCGGTTGTCACCCGAGTGTGTAGTTGCGCAGCCGAAACCGCCCCCGGGGACCCGCACAACTACACGCTCGGGGTAGTTGTGCAGGGTTCAGTGGTGGCCGGTTAGGCGGGCGAGCTCCTCGGTTTGCGCGGTGATCAGCGGCTGCAGGGTGCCGTTGGCCTCGCCGGAGGTCTGGCCGAGGATGACGCCCTCCTGCGCGAGGGCCTGCGGGCCGGTGTTGGGTGCCTGCGACGGGCTGTGCACGGCCTGCTGCAGCGGCGTGTAGACCGCGTACGGGATCTCGTGCACGTGGCAGTGGTTCATCGCGTCCACGATGTTCAGCGTGTGCTGGGCGTGGCTCTGCAGCGATCCGGGGTTGTAGGGCGAAGCACCGTTGGTCGCCGCGGGGTCGGCGGGAGCCTGCCCGCGTACCTGGCAGTGGTAGTGCCCGCTGCCGGGCTGCCCGTTCGGGGTGCGGTGGTCCATGCCGGGCATCCCGGGCATCGCCTTCGCGGCCGACGTTTTCTTCGCGTGGTGGTGGTGTGGCTTGGGGTGCTTGGTGTCCGCGGCACCTGCGGTGCCGCTCAGCATGAATGCCCCGACGCAGCCCGCCGCCAGCGCCCCACCGATCCGATTGACACGCATCTGCCGCCCCTTTCGCTCCTGGGGCGATCCTTGCCGGCGCACGCGCTCCCGCAACCGATTCCGACGGGTGATTGCCCGGGCTTTACCGACGGGGCGAGCTGCCCAGGATCAGGCTCATCGCCTCCGCGCGGGTCGACGCGCAGTCCTGCAGCTGCCCGCGCACTGCGGAGGTGATGGTGCGCGCGCCGGGCTTGCGGATGCCGCGCATGGTCATGCACAGGTGCTCGGCCTCGATCACCACGATGGCGCCCTGCGGCTCCAGGATGTTCATCAGCGCATCGGCGACCTGCGTGGTCAGCCGCTCCTGCACCTGCGGCCGACGGGCGTACACCTCGACCAGGCGGGCCAGCTTGGACAGCCCGGTGATCTTGCCCGACGCGGACGGGATGTAGCCGATGTGCGCGACGCCGTGGAACGGCACCAGATGGTGTTCGCAGCAGGAGAACATCTCGATGTCGCGGACCAGCACCAGTTCGTCGTGGCCGATGTCGAAGGTGGTGGACAACACGTCCTCCGGGCGCTGCCAGAGCCCGCCGAAGATCTCCGCGTAGGCCCGGGCGACCCGCTCCGGGGTATCCCGCAGACCGTCGCGATCGGGATTCTCGCCCAGCGCCAGCAGGATCTCCCGCACCGCGTCGGCGACCCGCTTGGCGTCGTAGGGCGGACGAGGATGGTCGTCGGGCTCCAGCGAGATTGGTTGCACCACGCCTAAACACTACGGGGCCGGTTTCGACGCCTTCATGAAAGCGCCTGCCGACCCCGCATGTGACGAAACGTCAGGCGGTGGGCGGATCCCACAGCGGGCGGCCGGGCCGCGAAACATCCGGGTTCGGCTCGTAGGCCGGCCGGTTGTCCTGCGGATACGGCGAGACCGCGGGCGGCTCCTCGGCGACGCCGTTGGCCAGCGCGATCTCTTTGGGGGTGAGCACCGGGCCACGGTTGGATGGGATACGCACGTGCGAACCCGTCCAGGCCGGGCGCTGCGGACGCCGACGCAGGTCGGTGAAGATCGCTGCGACCTCCGCCTTGTTCAGCGTCTCCTTGTCCAACAGCTCGAGCACCAGCGCATCGAGCACGTCGCGGTTGTCCACGAGGATCTGCCAAGCCTCGTTGTGCGCGTTCTCGATGAGCTTCTTGACCTCCTCGTCGACGATCGCCGCGATCTCCTCGGAGTAGTCACGCTGGTGGCCCATGTCCCGGCCGAGGAAGACCTCGCCGTTGTCCGAGCCCAGCTTGATGGCGCCGAGCCGTTCGGTCATCCCGTACTGGGTGACCATGGCCCGGGCCAACGCGGTGGCCTTCTCGATGTCGTTGGCCGCGCCGGTGGTGGGGTCGTGGAAGATCAGTTCCTCGGCCGCGCGCCCGCCCATCATGTAGGCCAGCTGGTCGAGCATCTCGTTGCGCGTGGTCGAGTACTTGTCCTCGTCCGGCAGCACCATCGTGTAACCCAGGGCCCGGCCGCGGGACAAGATCGTGATCTTGTGCACCGGGTCGGTCTGCGGCAGCGCCGCGGCCACCAGAGCGTGCCCGCCCTCGTGGTAGGCGGTGATCTTCTTCTCCTTCTCGTTCATCAAACGAGAAGACTTCTGCGGACCGGCCACCACGCGGTCGATGGCCTCGTCCAGGGCGAGGTAGTCGATCAGCTTGCCGTCATTACGGGCCGTCAGAAGCGCGGCCTCATTGAGCACGTTGGCCAGATCGGCACCGGTAAAGCCCGGCGTGCGACGGGCGATGGAGAGCAGGTCGACGTCCGCGGCCATCGGCTTGCCGCGGGCGTGCACCTTGAGGATGTCGTGGCGGCCGTGCAGGTCGGGACGCTCCACCGAGATCTGCCGGTCGAAGCGGCCGGGCCGCAGCAGGGCCGGGTCAAGAATGTACGGCCGGTTCGTCGCGGCGATCAGGATCACGCCCTCGTTGGCCTCGAAGCCGTCCATCTCGACCAGCAACTGGTTCAACGTCTGCTCGCGCTCGTCGTGCCCACCGCCCAGACCGGCACCGCGGTGGCGACCCACCGCGTCGATCTCGTCGACGAACACGATGGCCGGCGCATTGGCCTTGGCCTGCTCGAACAGGTCGCGCACCCGGGAGGCACCGACACCGACGAACATCTCGACGAAGTCAGACCCGGAGATCGAATAGAAGGGCACGCCCGCCTCGCCGGCCACCGCGCGGGCCAGCAGCGTCTTGCCGGTACCGGGCGGGCCGTAGAGCAGCACGCCCTTGGGGATCTTGGCGCCCATGGCCTGGAACTTGCCGGGGGCTTCCAGGAACTCCTTGATCTCCTGAAGTTCCTCCACCGCCTCGTTGGCGCCGGCCACGTCGGCGAAGGTGGTCTTCGGGGTGTCCTTGGAGATCAGCTTCGCCTTGGACTTCCCGAAGTTCATCACCCTCGAGCCGCCACCCTGCATCTGATTCATCAGGAACAGGAAGACGACCACGATCAGCACGAAGGGCAGCAGGGTGACCAGCAGCGAGACCAGGAAGTTCTGCCGCGGGTTGTCGATGTCGTACTTGTCCGGGATGGAACCGTCGGCCGACTTCTGCTGCAGCAGGGCAGCCAGGTCATCGCCCTGGCCCTCGATGTAGGAGGCCTGAATCTTCTCGTTGGACTTCGCGACGCCCGGCTTGAGGGTGACCCGGATTCTCATCTCCTGGCCACCGACCAGGGTCGCTGACTTGACCTTGTTCTGGTCGATGTAGTCGATGACCGTAGCGGTGTCGACCTTCTTGTAACCGTTGGCCGCGTCGAAGACACGGGAGAGCAGGATCACTGCCACGACGGCGAGGATGATCCAGACCACCGGACCGCGTAGATAGCGCTTGACGTCCATCGCTGCGGGACCGAAGCCCCGTACCTCCTGCCATCCGATGCCCGAGCGTGCGGGGCGGACCCCGAAACCATGACGGTACTACGTCTTGACACGCCCTGACGGGCTCCCGGGCGCGCTCCAACCGTACGTATGACCCCAGATCAGCCGTCTGTGCCCATGACGGCTTCGCAAGCTCACCCGTATACGTGAGGTTGGAGAGTGGCGACAAACGGGAGGTTCCGGTAGCGCTCGCGGTAGTCCAGGCCGTAGCCGACCACGAACTCGTTGGGGATGTCGAAACCGAGGTAGCGCACCGGGACGTCGACCTCGGCGGCGTCCGGCTTGCGCAGCATGGCGAAAACCTCGAGGCTGGCCGGCCCCCGGGAGGACAGGTTGGCCAGCAGCCAGGACAGCGTCAGCCCAGAATCGATGATGTCCTCGACCACCAACACGTTGCGGTCGGACAGGTCCAGGTCGAGGTCCTTGAGGATGCGCACCACCCCGGAGGACTTGGTGCCCGAGCCGTAGGAGGACACCGCCATCCAGTCCATTTCGACCGGGTGGGCCAGCGCCCGGGCCAGGTCGGCCATGACCATCACCGCGCCCTTGAGTACCCCCACCAACAGCAGGTCCCGGCCCGCGTAGTCGGCGTCGATCTGGGCGGCCAACTCGAGCGTGCGCTCGGCGATCTCCTCGGCGGAGACCAGCACTTTCGCGATCTCGTCGCCTGCGTCCTCGGCGTTCACAGGCTCTCAATCGTCGGGGGACGGCCGAGTACCAGAGTCCCACACCGCCGGGCGGCGTGGACCCCACCGGGCAGATGCACAGGTCCCTGCCCGTGCCAGGCGGTGATCAGCGCATCCAGGGCGGCGACGTGGCGTTCGCCGAGCGCCCCGGCGGGGCTGCCCGCGGCGAGGGCGGCGGCGCGCAGCACCCGGCTGCGCAGCGCGGCGGGCAACGCGGCCAGGGCTGCGCAATTCAGGCCGCTGTCGCGGGCGGCGGTGCGCGCGGCGTCCACCGCGAGCCCGTCCAGGGCGTCGGCGTCGGCGCGCAGCAGGCGGGCAGTGCGGGCCAACGCCTCGGCGACGCCCGGGCCCAGCGTCTTTTCCAGGGCCGGTAGGGCGTCGTGGCGCACCCGGGCACGGGTGTAGGCCGGGTCGAGGTTGTGCGGGTCCTGCCACGGGTTCAGGCCGGCGGCGGTGCAGGCCTGCGCCAGGTCCGCGCGGGGCAGGTCGAGCAGGGGGCGGCGGTAACGGCCGGCGACCGGCGCCATGCCGGCCAGCGAGCGCGCACCGGAGCCGCGAGCCAGGCCCAGCAACACGGTCTCGGCCTGATCGTCGGCGCTGTGTCCGAGCAGCACCGCGGCGGCGCCGTGGGCATCGGCGAAGGCGTCCAGCGCGGCGTAGCGGGCGGTGCGAGCGGCGGCCTCGGGACCGCCGGCAGTGCCGACGTGCACCAGCACGGCTGCCACGGGGTCCAGCTCCAGCGCGCGCAGCCGCGCCACGACGTCCGCCGCGCGTTCGGCGGAGCCGTCCTGCAGGGCGTGGTCCACGGTGATTCCGCCCGCGCGCAGGCCTGCGCGCGGTGCTTCGAACGCGGTCGCCGCGGCCAACGCGAATGAGTCGGCACCCCCACTGCACGCGACCACGACCAGGGACCCGGCGGGCAGGTCGGCCAGGGCGGCGCGTACCGCGCTGCGCACCCGCGCCAGCGCCGGGTCGGGGCCCACGTCGGCTACTCGCTGTGGGCAGTGGCGGTGACCACGGCGTTGGCCCCGTGCACCCGGGCCACCCACTCGCTGGGGGCGTGCACCTCGTCCAGCGTGGGCAGCGTCTGCGGAGACTCCCAGACCCGGTTGAACCCGGCCATGCCCACCTGCTCGACGACCGCGTCCACGAACGCCTTCCCGTCCCGGTACTGGCGCATCTTGGCGTCCAGGCCGAGCAGCCGGCGCAGCAGTTGGTCCAGGCTGCCGACCGAGGAGCGGCGGGCCTGGAAGGCCGACCGGATCTCCGCCACGGTGGGCACCACGGTCGGGCCGACGCCGTCCATGACGTGGTCGGCGTGCCCCTCCAGCAGGCTCATCACCGCGGTCAGCCGGTCCATGGTGGCGCGCTGCTCGGCGCTGCGCAGCACGAGACTGAGCAGATCCACGCCGGGCTTACCGCGGACGACGTCGCCGAGCCCACGCAGCACGTCAGTCATCCGGCGGACCAGCTCTCCGGCGTCCAGGTCGGCGCTGTCGACCAAACTCTGGATCTCCCCGCGCACGTGCTCGCGCAGCCACGGCACCGCGGTGAACTGCACCCGGTGGGTCTCTTCGTGCAGGCAGACCCAGCGGCGGAAGTCAGCCGGGTCGACCCCGAGTTCGCGTTCGATCGACACGATGTTCGGCGCGACCAGCAACAGGGTGCCGTGCCCCGGCGCACCGACCGAGGGCAGGAACGCCTCGTATTGGCCGAGGATCTTGGTGCCGATGTAGGCCAGCAGCCCACCCACTTCCATCCCGGTGACCCGAGAACCCACTGCGGAGATCACCCCGAGGCCCGGCGCGCGGGTCGCGGCGAGCTTGTCCAGCAGCGGCTGGGTCATCTCCCGGAAGCCGTCGATGTTGACCTCGACCCAGCCCTGCCGGTCCACCACCCGCACCGGCGAACCATCGTCCGGCGCCTGCAGGCCGGTGAACTCCGAAACGTGCACCCGGGACTCCGCGGCGAACCGCCGCAACTCCTCCACCACCGCGTGCACCTCGCCCGGTTGCATCGCGGGCGGCGCTGGCATCAGCCGCTTCGCCGTGGCCGCCGCCAGCTTCCAGTCGACCATCGCCGAGTCCCCACCCATCATCCCCATGCCCCCACCGTATTCGCTCCGGATCAGCGGCGCCGCCCGACGCATGACATGCGTCATGGGTACATGTCAGGCGTTCAGCCACCCGACCCGCCGGCTTTACGCGGGTCCGGCGCAACGGGCCCGGGGTCAGCTGCAGCCGCAGGAGATGAGGGCCGCGGCGACGCGTTCGATGGCCACCCGGGCGTCCCGGCCGAGGCCGCCGGTCACGTTGTCCGCAGCCATGTCGAAGCTCAGCAGCCGACCGTCGGCGTCGGGCAGGATCCCGGTCAGCGAGACCACGCCCTGCAGGCTGCCGCTCTTCGCCCGCAGCAAACCGCGGGCGGCCTGCGCCTTGGCATCATAGAAATGCAGTTGCAGGGTGCCGGACACCCCGGCCGGGGCGAGGGCGGCGAGCAGCACGCGTAGTGCGTCGTTGACGTTGGTCGCGGCCATGGCCATGGTCTGGGCGAGCACCCGGGGCGGGATGCGGTCGTGTCGGGACAGCCCCGACCCGTCGTAGGTGGTCACCCCGGACATGTCCACGCCCAGCTTGGCGACCTCGTTGCGCACCGCGGCCGCGCCATTTTCGAAGGTTCCCGGAAGTCCGTCGTGGACGGCAACCTGACGGGCCATCGCTTCCGCGATGTCGTTGTCGCTGAACACCAGCATCTGCTCGAGCTCCGCGGACAGCGGTCCGGAGGACACATCGGCGATGGTGGGGAGTCCCTTGGGTGCTGTGGCCCCAGTCGGCTTGCCAAACACGAAGATGTCGGCCTTGCGCAGTTCGTCGACGAACATCGCGGCGGTGTGCCCGGCTGGGTCGTTGACCCGCCCGCCGTCCAGCGGGGCGATCCGGCCCTGGTCCGCGGACAGGCCCATCACCGGGCCCACCACGTCGCCCGTGTAGCCGCGCTCCCACTGCGGGGAGGCGGCGGGCCCGGCGAAGATCGAGGAGTCGTACTGCAGGTGCACCAGATGGACGCCGGCGGCGGCCAGGGATTTGGCGGTCTGCTGGGCCAGGTCGTCCAGGTGCGCCCGCGGCGGGTAGTCCGGGATCTTGTTGCTGCCGGTGGGCAGCGAGGTCAACAGCGGGTCGCCGCCGCCGACCAGCACGATCGTCGGGACCGGCCCCGTCGAAGAGCCGCCGGGCGCGTCGCTCGGGATCGGGGTTGGCGAGCTGGTCGCGGCGCCGTCGGGCAGCTGCACCACGGTGGTGTGCAGGTGGGCGTCCGGGCCCAGGGAGGCAAGCGCGGCGGCCGCGGTGAGCACCTTGGTGGTCGAGGCGGGGGTGATCGGGGTCCCGCCGTTGAGCGAGAACACCTCCGCACCGGTGCCCACGTCCACCACGGACAGGCCGACGGAGGGCCCGAGGTTGGGGTTGGCCAGCAGCTTGGCCAGCTTGGCGCCGAGGCCCGCCCGGCTGGGTTGCGGACCCATGCCGGGGGTCAACGCGGCGAGGACGGCGCCCGGTGGGGCGGCGGGAGCGCCTGAGGGCGCCCCCGGGCCCGGCGTGGCCGCCGCGTGCGCCACCGCGGGCACGCTGACCACCAGCGCGACCACCGCCGCGCCGATCGACAACCGCATGAGCCCCCCTGGTCCGCCGCCGTTTTGACGATAACGGCGCACTCGGGTGGCGGGTGGCAAAGCACGCCGACTCCCGGGTGGAGAATGTGCGCCGTGGAGCCCATGACGTTCGACGTGACCATCGAGATCCCCAAGGGTCAACGCAACAAATACGAGGTGGATCACGCCACCGGACGCATCCGGCTGGACCGAATGCTGTTCACCTCGACCCGGTACCCGGCCGATTACGGCTTCATCGAGAACACCCTCGGCGAGGACGGCGACCCGTTGGACGCCCTCGTCCTGCTGGACGAACCGACCTTCCCCGGTTGCCTGATCCTGTGTCGTGCCGTTGGCATGTTCCGGATGACCGACGAGAAGGGCGGGGACGACAAGGTCCTGTGCGTCCCGTCGAACGACCCGCGGATGGAGCACATCCGGGACATCCACCACCTGCCGGAGTTCGACAAGCTCGAAATCCAGCACTTCTTCGAGGTCTACAAGGACCTGGAGCCCGGTAAGTCGGTCGAGGGCGCCACCTGGGTGGATCGGCACGCCGCCGAAGTGGAGATCATCGCCTCCCGCGAACGTTTAAAGGCCGCGCACCATTAGTTAACCTGACGCACTGTCAACTTCACGGCGGCTGCGCCGGCGGTGCATTCGGCGCCACAGGATCGTCACACGAAGTGCGTTTCGTGCCCCGCGGTTAACAGACGGCACACCGCGGCGCAACACGTCAGGGCAACCATCGGGGGGTATTCGCCCACTTTGGCGCTGCCCCCAGGAGCACACATGACTGCGGCCCCCACCGACACGGATGCGACGAAGGTCGCCGGACGCAAGGGCGCGGGCAACGCGTCCGGGCACGGGGCCACCCGTCCGCACTGGATCGACGACTGGGATCCCGAGGACCCGAAGTTCTGGGCCGAGAAGGGCTCCAAGGTCGCCAAGCGCAACCTGATCTTCTCGATCTTCTCCGAGCACATCGGCTTCTCGGTGTGGACGATGTGGTCGACGCTGATCCTGTTCCTCGGCCCGAAGTACGGCTTCAACCCCAACGCGCCGGGCCACACCGCCGCCTCGGTGGCGGCGGACAAGTTCCTGCTGGTCTCGGTACCCGCCGCGGTGGGCTCGGTGCTACGGCTGCCCTACACGTTCGCAGTCGCGAAGTTCGGCGGACGCAACTGGACGATCGTCTCGGCGGGACTGCTGCTGCTGCCCACGGTGCTGCTCGCCGTGATGTTGCACCCCGGGCACCCGATCGCGCCGGGTTCGAAGGTCTTCACCGGCTACACGAGCTTCGGCACGTTGATCTTCCTCGGCGCGATCGCCGGTGTCGGTGGTGGCAACTTCGCCTCGTCGATGGCGAACATCAACAACTTCTACCCGTCCCGGCTCAAGGGCTGGGCGCTGGGTCTGAACGCGGCCGGCGGCAACCTGGGTGTTGCCACCATCCAATTGGTTGGCCTGTGGGTGCTGGCCACCAAGGGCGTGGACCACCCGAAGATGGTGGTCGGTGTCTACATCCCGTTGATCGTGATCGCCACGCTCGGCGCGGCGCTGTTCATGGACAACATCACCGGGGCCACCAACGAGAAGGGCGCCATGCGGGAGGTGTGCAAGGACCCGCACACCTGGATCATGTCCTTCCTCTACATCGGTACCTTCGGCTCGTTCATCGGCTTCAGCTTCGCCTTCGGGCAACTGCTCACGGTCCAGTTCCCGACGCATTTCCCGAAGATCGACCCGGTGACCCACAAGGCCGTGACCGACGCGGTGACCCACAAGGGTCTCGTCGACGCGGTCAAGGTCGCGCACTGGACCTACCTGGGTCCGCTGATCGGTTCGCTGGCCCGCCCGATCGGTGGGTTCCTCGCGGACCGGTTCGGCGGGGCCAAGGTGACCTTCGTCAACTTCGTTGGGATGGCCGGCTTCGCCGTACTCGCGCTGATCGCTTCACATCAGCACTCCTTCGGTCTCGCGGTCGCCGCGTTCACCGGGCTGTTCCTCACCTCGGGTCTGGGCAATGGCTCGACCTACAAGATGATCCCCTCGATCTTCAAGAACAAGGCCGCGATGGCGGTCAGCAAGGGCGAGAGCACCGCAACGGCAGCGAAGGATTCGCGGCGCAGGGCCATGGCCCTGATCGGTATCGCGGGCGCCATCGGGGCCGGTGGTGGCGTGTTGGTGAACATCGCCTTCCGCCAATCGTTCCTGCACACCAAGAGTGGCAACGACGCCTACGTGTCGTTCGTGGTCTTCTACGCACTTTGTGTTGCGGTCACCTGGCTGGTGTACCTGCGGCCGGGACGCACGATGGAAACTGTCTAGGGGTCCCCACCGGGCCACTGGGCCGGCCCGACAGTGTTGATCGAGACAGTACGAAGCCCCCGGGGCGCTTCCACCGAAGCGCGCCGGGGGCTTCGCTCCGTCCGCTGCACCGGATCCAGCCGGGACGCCGGACCCGTCCTACTGTGCGGGACGGTGCCTCTTGTTTGGTCGAGGTGGGCACACCATAGAGGTCGCGCCCTTCCACCATGATTCGGCCCCCTGCGCACGCTGGACCGGGGGTTTCGCGGATTTTGTCCGAACTTGGCCCGTCGTCCGCGTCCGGACGAGCGCCGCCGGCAGCATGACCGCATGGACGTGCTGGCCAGCCGGATCCTCCTGCACCCCCGCGACCGGATGCGTTCGGTGCAGTTCTACCGGGACACCCTGGGCCTGGCAGTGGCCCGTGAATTCGGTCCGGCCGAGGACCCCGGCACCGTGTTCTACCTCGGCAACGGCCTGCTCGAGGTCTCCGGACCGCCCGATCAGGCGCCGCCCGCGGGCTTCGCGCTGTGGATCCAGGTGCGCGACGTGAACGCCGAACACGCCCGCCTCGCCGGGGCGGGCGTGACCGTGGTGCGCGAGCCCCGAACCGAACCGTGGGGGCTGATCGAGTGCTGGATCACCGACCCCGACGGGGTGCGGGTGGTCCTGGTCGAGGTTCCCCCGAACCACCCGCTGCGCCGCGACCTCAGAACTTGAATTCCACCGGAGCGGCGTGCTCCCCGAATCCCTCGGCGGCGGGCGGGCCGGCCTGGTCCGGGATGTGACCCATGGGCTCCGGCTTGATCCGCATCACCTTGGCCACCCAGGCCGGCATCCACCAGTTCGCCTTGCCGAACAGCGCCACCAGGGCCGGTACCAGCAGCGCCCGCACGATGGTGGCGTCGAGCAGGATGCCGATGCCCAGCGCGGTGGCGAACACCTTGATGTCCGTGCCCGGCGAGGCGGCCAGCGCGAGGAAGGACAGGAACAGGATCATCGCGGCGCCGGTGACCAGTCGACCGGTGCGACCCAGACCCTGGATCACCGCCTGCGAGGTGCTGCCGGTGCGGTCGTACTCCTCCCGCATCCGGGCCAGGATGAACACCTCGTAGTCCATGGACAGGCCGAACAGGAACGCGAAGATGATCATCGGCACCCAGAAGCTGACCGCCCCGGTGGCCGGGATGCCGAACAGCTGCTGCGAACCGTGTCCGTCCTGCCAGAACCACACGGTGGCGCCGAACGTCGCGCACACCGAGATGATGTTGAGCAGCACCGCCTTGATCGGCAGCAGGATCGACCGGAACGTCCGCACCAACAGCAGGAACGTGACCAGGGCGATGATGCCGAGGCTGTACGGGAAGTTCTTGTACACCGCGTTGATGTAGTCCGTGATCGTCGGGCCGATACCGGCCACCCCCACGACCCCCGGTACCTCCGCCACG
Source organism: Sporichthyaceae bacterium (assembly GCA_035644015.1). Classification (GTDB taxonomy): domain Bacteria; phylum Actinomycetota; class Actinomycetes; order Sporichthyales; family Sporichthyaceae; genus DASQPJ01. Next base: position 225 of record DASQPJ010000123.1, on the reverse strand, counting down.
GCGTCGTGCACCGCCGAGGCGACGTGCGCCTCGGAGGAGTTGACGGTCTCGTTGGTCGGGATGACCTCGACCAGCGCCATGCCGTCCTTCTGCCAGGCGTCGTTGGTCGGCGCGAACACCGCCGCCACGCCCGGCACGGCCTTCGCCGCGGTGATCACCTGCTGCGTCTCGGCGTCGAGGTCGCCGCCGGAGATCAGCACCTCCATCGGCGAGACCACACCGGCG
>DASQPJ010000122.1:0-9190 GCA_035644015.1 Sporichthyaceae bacterium | reverse complement strand
GCCCGTAGGCCTGCAACACCGGCACGGTGAACCGCGCCTCGAACTCCTCGCGCAGGGCGGCCGGCAGCGGCGCGGTGCCCGAACCGACGTAGCGCACGGCGCCGAGATCCTCGCCGGGGTCCAACGCGTCGAGCAGGATTCGCAGCATCGTCGGGTTAAGGGTGAGGCTGTCGATCCCGTGCCGGTCGATGAGCCGCTTGGCGGTGCGCCCGTCGAACTTGCGCAGTAACGCGATGCGCCGGCCGACGTAGAGCGCGAACAGCAGGCGCACCACGCCCGCGGTGTGCGACAACGGGTTGGCGATGAGGTTCGGCGGCTTGTCCTCGCCGGCCAGCGGAGTGGGCGTCGTGTCGCTGCGGAACGCGGAGACGGTGGCGCGGATGTTCGACCAGGCGTTGTCGTGGGTGAGCACGACTCCTTTGGGTGCCCCGGTGGTGCCGGAGGTGAGCAGGATCAGTGCCGGCTCCGTGCCGACCATCCCGCTTACGTCAGCGAAAGCGGTCGCTATAGCGCGCGCTCTCGCTGACGTTACGGGGGTGGTGAGGGGGATGCGGGGGAAGGGGGTGACCGGGACGGGGACCTCGGCGGCGCACGGGTCGTCGGGGTCGGCGATGACGGCGGTAATGCCGAGGGCCTCGACGACCCGGCTGACCTCGGCGGCGGGGGCGGCGGGGTGCATCGGGACGACCGCGGCTTCCTTCAGCCACACCGCACAGAGCGCGGGCAGGAAGCGTTCGTCATTGCCGACCCGGACGACGACCCGCTCCCCCGGCGCGACCTTCAGGTCCGCGGCGATCCGGGCGGCCTCGCCGGCCAACTGCCCATAGGTCCACGGGCCGTCGTCCTCGACGAAGACGAAGCCGGCGTCCGGGTTCTCACCGACCCGCCAGGACAACAGGCGGGCGAGGGAGCCGCCCGGCTCGCGGGCCGTCATCGCGCGGGGTACTTGATGGTCTTGAGCTGCGTGTACTCGTCCAGGCCCTCCGGCCCGTTCTCCCGGCCCAGACCGGAGCGCTTCATCCCACCGAACGGCACGGCGGGGTTGGTGTAGCCGGGGCCGCCGTTGAGGTCGATGCTGCCCGCGCGCAGCCGGGCGGCCAGCGCGAACGCCGCGGCGGTGTCCCGGCCGATGATGTGTCCGGCCAGCCCGTACGGGGAGTCATTGGCCACCGCGATGGCCTCGTCGTCATCGGCCACGGTGAGCACCACCGCCACCGGCCCGAAGATCTCCTCACGGGCCACCGGCCAGGAGTTGTGCACGTCGCCCAGCACGGTGGGCAGGTAGTACGCCCCGTCCAGTCGCGCGGGTAGGCCGCCCGGACGGGCGGCGCCGTGCACCACGGCGGCCCCGCGGTCCAGTGCCCCTGCTACGTAACCCTCCACGCGTTCCCGGGCGGAGTGTCGGATCAGCGGCCCCACGGTGGTGGCCGGGTGGCGGGGGTCACCGACCACGGCCTTGCCGAGCAAGGTTGCCACCCGCTCGACGTACTCCGCGTTCACGGCTTCGTGCACGATATGACGGGTCGTCAGCACGCAGCCCTGGCCGGCGTGGGTGGTCACGCTCGCTGCGCCCACCCGGGCCGCGAGGTCCAGGTCGGCGTCGGCGCGGACGATCAGCGCGGACTTGCCGCCCAGTTCGAGCAGAACCTTGGTCAGCCGTGGTGCGGCGACCGCCAGAATCGCGGCGCCCACCACGTCGGAGCCGGTGAACGAGATGAGGTCAACGCCGGGGTCGCCGGCCAGCGCGACACCGACGGCGGCGCCGCCGGTCACCACGTTGAGCACGCCCGGCGGCAGGTCGGCGCGCTGCCACGCCTCGGCGATCAGCAAGGCGGAAAAGGGGGTGTACGGCGAGGGTTTGAGCACCACGGCGTTCCCGGCGGCCAACGCCGGGCCGAGCTTCATCACGTTCTCCAGAAACGGGAAGTTGTACGGGGTGATCGCGGCCACCACGCCGTAGGGCTCACGCCGCACCACCCAGTTGCCGACCACGCCGGTGCCGTCCGGCCGGGTGGTGACCACCGGCGGGCGCGGGTCGAGTTCGGGTCGCAGCGCTGCCTCGGCCCAGTACGCCAGGTGCGCCAGCGCCAACCCGGCCTGCTGACCGCGGGCCAGGGTGACCGGGCAGCCGGTCTCGGCCACGACCACGTCGAGGATGCGGTCGACATCGCCGGCCAGTTCTGCGTGCAGGCGGGCCAACAACGCACTGCGACCGGCGGGGGTTTCGCGACCCCAGGGGCCCTCCGCCGCGTGGCGGGCGGCGGCCACCGCGGCGGCCACGTGTGCGGCGGAGGCGCGCGGCACGTCCCCGAGCACAGTGCCGGTAGCCGGGTCGAGCACCTGCTCCACGCCGGCCCCACCGGGCAGCCAACCGGCGACGAACCCGGCGGCCGCGGGCGGCAGCGCCGGGGCCGGCGAACTCAGCTCGCCCACGGCCCACTCATCGGCGTCGGCATGCCCGCCAGCAACCCGTGATCGGCCGGTGCCGTGGGGAATTCCGGCAGTCCGCGCGCCCGGCAGGGCAGCCGAACCCGGAAGGAGCCGTGCGCGGTGCGTTCGTCGAGTTGGTTGTGGCACTCCACCCGGACGATCACCTCCGGCCACTCCCCCGCGATGTCGACCTCGGCGATCGACCCGGTGATGCGGGTCAGGTCGCCGAGGGTATTGAAACCGGTGATCCGGTCGTCGCAGTTGACCAGGATCGCGTCGTCGCCCATCCAGTCGGTGACCAGGTGGGTCATCCACGCGTTGCGCAGCATGCCGTAGTCGTAGGCGCGCCGGGCCCCGACCGAGCGGGCGAATTCGTCGTCAGTGCACCCGCATCGCGGAATCCCAGGCCCCGTCGGCATTGCGCTGGTAGAAGCCACCCATGCGTTGGCGGTTGCGGTGGTTGAGCTTGTACGGGTAGATCTCGTGCCGGCCGTTGCCCTGCAGCCAGGCGATGATGTCGCCGATCACCATCGGGCCCCGGTAACGCGGCGTCAGTTCCACGCCCACCTCGACGTCCTCGACGTAGCGCGGGTCGGCGCCGCGGGTGATCTCGGCGGCGTAGTGCGCGTCCACCTCGGCCAGTTCGTCCTCGGTGTAAAGGTGCTGCGCGGGCGGCTCGGTCTGGGTCTTGTTGCGCTTGGCCGCGGTGTCCCGCTCGGTGTGCACGAAGTTGGCGTCCCAGATCGCGATGAGCTCACCGTCGTTGTTCCAGTAGACCCGGCGGCGCACCGAATACGCGGACTGGCCGCCGAAGCGGGATTCTCTTTCGTCGATGGACACGTAGAACCGGCGCACCCACAGCCGATCGCTCTCCCGGACCTGACGGAAGAACCGGATGGCGTCGCCGGCCCAGAACATGTGCACGCCGGCCAGCGCGCCCTTGCCGCGGCCCTTGTCCTCACCCCGGCGTGGCAGCTCCGGGGTGAGCCCGGCGCCCTCCAGGAAACCGGGCGGGGCAATCACCGATCCCCAGCGGCTGCGCGCACCGTGCTCGGGGTCGGTCCACAGCGGGTTGTCGTCGCCGAAGCCATGCGCGTAGTGCCGGATGCCGTCGCGGGTGGCCTGCTCGTTCCAGGTGGTCCACCGGTCGTAGGGCCAGTCCAGGCCGATCTTCTCGCGGAACTTCTCGATGCCGGCCGCGCTGAGCCGACCGAAGGCCAGCTCGTCCTCGGCCGGACGGGTCTCCATCGTCGTCATCGTCACTCCTCCGCGGCAATAAATCGTTCTATGTATAGTCGATTTCGCGCCGGGTCACCAGCGCACCGCCATGCCCGCGTCCACCGGGAAGCTCACCCCGGTGACCAAGCGCGCCTCGTCGGAGCAGAGGAAAGCGATCGCGGCGCTCACGTCGGCGGGTTCGGCCCACGGCTCGGGCAGCACATTGAGCCGTTGTGCGATCCGCGCGAACTGCTCGGTCGTCGGATTGTCTTTGCCGGGCAGGAAAAGCTCGTAGGTGGCGTCGTTGTGCACCATGTCGGTGTTCACCGTGGTGGGGTGCACGGTGTTCACCCGGATCCGGTGCCGACCGAGTTCGAGCGCGAGGCCCTTCATCATGCCGACCAGCCCGTGCTTGGCGGCGCAGTAGTGCACGCAGTTCTCGATGCCGCGCAGGCCGGCGGCGGAGCTGGTGAGCACGATGGACCCGCCGCGTTCGCCTACCAGCAGATGCGGCAGTGCGGCTTTCACGGTGAAGAAGACGCCGGTGAGGTTGACGTCGATCATCGTGGTCCACTGATCCGCCGTCAGATCTACGGCGGGGGCGTACTGCGCGTAGCCGGCGTTGGCCAGCACGATGTCCAGCCGGCCGAATTCGCCGACCCCGGCCTCCAGCACCTTCTGCAGGGCGGGCAGGTCGCGCACGTCGGCGCGTTCGGCGACGATGCGCCGGCCGGTGGCCTCGACCAGGCGCACCGTCTCGGCCAGGTCCGCCTCGGTGGCCATGGGGTAGGCCGCGGTGTCCAGGTCCGCGCACAGGTCGACGGCGATGATGTCCGCGCCCTCGTTGGCCAGGGTGACCGCGTGGCTGCGGCCCTGCCCGCGGGCGGCCCCGGTGATGAACGCGACCTTGCCCTCGAGCCTCATCGGATCTCCGGTTCACTGGAGGTCCCGGGCTTGCTGTGTTTTCCTGGCTCGAAGGCTGTTTGGGACAGGGGATTCGACAGCTGCGGGTAGACCAGGGGGATCTCGCGCGCGGCGTGCGGGGACATGGACAGGGAGTCCCACACCGCCTTCACCGTCCCTTGAATGGCCAACGGTGGCTTGTCCGCCAGGCGCTGGGCGAGCACCTGTGCCCGGTTCCACAACTCCGCTTCGCCACCGGCCACGACCTCGCTGACCAACCCGATTGCGTAGGCCCGCTCGGCGCCCATCCGCTCGTCCAGCCCGAACAGCGCGATGCGCATCGCTTCGCCCAACGGGATGCGCCGGGCCAGGCCCGCGGGCTCCAGCGCGGAGAGCATGCCGTAGGTGGTGTGCGGGTCGAAGAAGGTCGCGTCGGCCGAGCAGATCACCACGTCTGCCTCGTTGATCCAGTAGAACGCGCCACCGGCGCACATGCCGTTAACCGCGCAGAGCAGCGGCTTCCAGACCCGGTTCTGCTTGGCGCCGAGGAAGAACCCGGGGTCGTCCGCGCTCCACGGGTTGGGGTGGCGGGTGCGCCCGGCCTTGCGGTCCACCCCGGTGGAGAAGGCCCGCCCACCGGCGGCGCGCAGCACGATCACCCGCACGTCCTCGTCGACCCGGCAGCGCTTCCAGATGTCGGAGAACTCATCGAGCATCTGCTGGTTGAAGGCGTTGAGCACCTCGGGGCGGTTCAGCGTGATGGTGGCGACGCCGTCGGCCAGGTCGAACAGGACGGTCTCATAGTCGCTCATGCTTTCTTCGCCTCCCGCGGCAGTCCGAGCACCCGTTCGGCCAGCATGGTCTTGAGGATTTCTTCGGTGCCGCCGGCGATGCGGTAACCCATGCTGCCCATCAGCCAGCGGTTCCAGTTGAACGTGCCCCACGCCCCGGTGTCGGCGACGAAGGCCGGGCCGAGCAGCTGCGCGGCCAGGTCGCCGATCAGCTTCTGGTTGGTGGCGAGCAGGACCTTGTCCATCGCGCGCTCGGCGCCGGACAGCGACTCCTCACCGATGGCCTGCATGCGCTGCTGCTGGAAGCGGGCCACCGCCAACCGGATGTGCATGGCGGCCCAGGCGTCACGCACCACCGGATCGGCGGCCTGACCGTGCTGCTGCGCGTAGGTGCGCAGCAGGGCCATGGCGCGGGCGGTCGATTCGTGGAACCGGTCGCCGACCGCGCGCCGTTCGCCGGCCAGGGCGTTGGTGGCCACCGCCCATCCGGCGCCCTCCTCCCCGAGGCGCAGGGCGTCGTCGAGGACCACGTCGGTGAGGAAGGTTTCACAGAAACTGGCCCCGCCGGTGAGTTGACGCAGTGGGCGGACCTCGACGCCGGGGGTGCGCATCGGGACCAGGAACATGGTGAGGCCACGGTGTTTGGGGGCCTCGGTGTCCGTGCGCGTCAGGGCGAGGCCGAGATCGGCGAAGGTGCCGTTGGACGTCCACACCTTCTGGCCGTTGATGCGCCACTGATCGCCCTCGCGCACCCCGCGGGTGCGCACGCCCGCGAGGTCCGAGCCGGCGTCGGGCTCGGAGAACAATTGGCAGCCAATGGATTCCCCGCGGTGCATCGGGGCGGCGTGGGCGGCGATCTGCTCCGGAGTACCACTGCTGACCAGCGCATGGCTGACAGTGCCCAGCCCGATCCGCAGCGGGTTCATGTCCGGGACGTCGAACTGGGCCTCGAGGCTGCGGTACAGCCGATCGAAGGAGGCGGGCAGGCCCGCGCCGCCGTGTTCGGCCGGGCCGGTGATCCAGCCGAAGCCGTTCGCCCAGCGTTCCCGCTGCCAGGCCAACGCGGCGTCGGCCTCGGCGCGTTCCTGTGCGTCGGTGGTCTCGTGGAACAGCGCCAGGCCCTCCTCGCCGTGGCCCCACTCGGTGGACATCGGGCCGCGACGGGCGACCCGGGCGACGAGGAATTCCTCGGCCCGGTCGGCGAATTCCTGCTCGTTCATCCGCCGAGCCCGACATGCACGTTCTTCACCCGGAGAAACTCGCGCAGGCCCTCGGGCCCACCCTCGGTGCCGCGACCGCTGGCCTTCCAGCCGCCGAACGGTGCCGCCGGCGGCAACCCGGCCAACGAGTTCACCGACACATAGCCGGCGTCCAGTCGGGCCGCGACGCGGTGCGCCCGGGTCAGGTCGTTCGTCCACACGTAGCCGGCCAACCCGTATCGGGTGCCGTTGGCGAGCTCGACGGCCTCGTCCTCGGTGTCGAACGGGGTGACCGCGAGCACCGGGCCGAAAATCTCCTGCTGCGCCAGGGAAGTGGCCGGGTCGACGTCGGCGAACACCGTGGGCTGCACGTAGGCGGGGCCGGGTCCCCGACTCCCACCGGCCACCAGCCGGCCCTCGTTGCCGGCCACCGCCCGCTCGATGACGCCGAGGATGCGATCGGCCGCAGCCACGTCGACCACCGGGCCCATGGAGGTCGTCGGGTCGAAGGGATCGCCGAGGCGGACGTTCGCGGCGGTGGCCACCGCCGCGGCGAGCACCGCGTCGTAGGCACCGCGCTGCACGAGCAACCGGGTGGGCAGGAAGCAACCCTGGCCGCTGTTCTGCACGGCGCCCAACACCATGGCGAGCTTGCCGATCCGGGCGGCATCCACGTCGTCGAAGACGACCGAGGCAGACTTGCCGCCGAGTTCCAGCACGCAGGGGACGAACCCGGCGGCTGCGGCGACGGAGACCGCACGACCGGCGGCCTCCCCGCCGGTGAAGCTGACCATGTCCACCGAGGCGACCAACGCGGCCCCGACGTCGCCCGCCCCACCGAGTACGCCGAGCACGCCCTCGGGCAGGTCGAGCAGCTGCGCCAGCCGGATCACGGCGAACGGCGCAAGCTCCGACGGCTTGAGCAGCACGGTGTTGCCGGCCGCCAACGCGGGCGCGAGTTTGAGCGCGGCGGCGATGACCGGCCCGTTCCACGGGATGATCGCGCCGACCACACCGTGCGCCGAAGGGACCGTGTAGTCGAGGACCTCCCCGCCGACCGGGGCGAGGGCACCGCCGAGTTTGTCGGCCCAGCCCGCGTAGTGCGCGAACCACTCGGCGGCCTGCAGCACGCCCGCCTTCGCGGCGCGCAGCGGCATGCCCATCTCCAAGGTGGTCAACGCGGCGAGTTCATCGGCGTGCGTGCGGATGGTCAGCGCGGCACCGAACAGCGCGTCGCGGCGGCCCGCGGCATGCGCGGCCCAGTCCGGTTGTGCCTTGCGCGCGGCGGCAATCGCCTGCTCCACCTGCTGCGGGCCGGCCAGTCGGAACTCCCCGATCGCGCTGCCGTCGCCGGGGTGCGCATAAGACCGCGCCTCCCCGGTGCCGTCGGTGAGCGCGCCGCCGACCCAGCAGGTAGCGGCCGGCAGCAACGCCCGGGCGGCGGCTGAATCCATGTCAGATCCCGAGCCGGTCGGCGAGCAGCGCACGGTGGAAGCGCGGGTTGCCGAACAGGATCTCCGTGCTCTTCGCCCGCTTGAAGTACAGGTGCGCGGGGTGCTCCCAGGTGAACCCGATGCCACCGTGGATCTGGATGTTCTCCGCCGTGCAATGCGTGTAGGCCTCGGAACAGAACGCCTTGGCCAGGCTGGCCAACACCGGCACCTCGTTGCTGCCCTCGTCGATCGCCCAGCCGACGGCGTAAGCCGCCGACGTCGCGGATTCCACCGCGAGCAGCATGTCCGCGCACTTGTGCTTGATGGCCTGGAACGACCCGATGGGCCGGCCGAACTGCTCGCGCACCTTCGCGTACTCGACGGCCATCTCCAGCACCCGGCGGGCGCCGCCGGCCTGCTCGGCGGCCAATGCGGCGGCGGCCAGGTCGAGCGTCTCGGACAGCGGGCGCGCCGCGCCGCCGTCCTCGCCGATCAATCGGGCGGGCGCCGCGTCGAACACCAGTCGGGATTGTTTGCGGGTGGCGTCCAGAGTGCCCATGGCCTCCCGCTGCACTCCCCCGGCGGCGGGGTCGACAGCCAACAGGGACGGGCCGGCCGGCGTGCGGGCAACCACCAGCAGCAGGTCGGCGACGTGTCCGTCGGGGACGAAGACCTTCTCGCCGGTCAGCGCGTAACCGCCATCAGCGGCCACGGCCTCGGCGGTGACGTCGTCCGCGCGCCAGCTACCCGAGGTCTCGGTCACCGCGAGCGCGGCAATGGTGCTGCCGTCGGAGATGCCGGGTAGGTACTGGGCGCAGGCGGCCTCGTCGCCGGAGCGCAGCACCGCGTTGGCCGCGAGCACCACACTGGACAGGAACGGCGCGCAGAGCAGCGCCCGGCCCATCTCCTCCAGCACGATCTGCAGGTCCACGAACCCGAACCCGGACCCGCCGAACTTCTCCGGCAGCGTCAACCCCTGCAGGCCGAGCTGATTGGCCATCAGATTCCACACCGCCGGGTCGTGGCCGGTGTCGGTCTCCATGAGCCGACGCACCTCGGTCTCCGGTGACCGCTCGGCGAGGAATCGGCGCACGGTGGCACGCAACGCGACCTGCTCAGCGCTGAACACGAACATCGGACTGCTGTCGACCGCGGTCATGTCGCTCCGTCCCGGGGCACGGGCAGCCCCAACACCTTGTCGGCGATCGTGGTGCGT
>DASQPJ010000121.1:0-19759 GCA_035644015.1 Sporichthyaceae bacterium | reverse complement strand
CCACACGCCGCCAACAGCAACCCGGCGGCAGCGGCGGCGGTGCCCGCTCGAATCCCCCGTAGTCGCCCGCCGTGCCCCCGCATGTACCAAGCCTCCGTCGCTGGATCCTCCCCGACAAATCGGGGCAATTCTAGGCGACGTTACGTCAACCTCCGCAGGTGCGGGGGCGCAATGATTGCTTTGTCAGTGGGCGTGCTCGCCGCGGTAGTACTCAAACACCAGGCCATAGACGGCCACGGCGAAGAACGGCACCGCGAGGATGACCAGCCACCAGCCGATACAGACGCCCAGGAAGGCCGTAGCGGCGCTCAGACCGAGCGCCAGCGGCCACCAGGAGTAGGGACTGTAAAAGCCCATCTCCCCTGCCCCGTCCTCGATCAGGGCGACCGGGTTGTCCTCCGGGCGGGCGTCGACCCGGCGGGCGGTGAACAGCAGGTAGAACCCGGTCAGCGCGCACAGGCCGAGGGTGAGGATCAGCGCGGCGGTACCCGTGGGGTCCTGCGAGTAGTGCCAGTAGACCGGGGTCACCACCAGCACGAAGACCCCGGTGCCGGCGAAGATGTTCCCCTCAACCTTCACGGGTGCTCGTGCCCTTCTTTGTCGACCGGCGTATCCCCGTGACCTTCGAGATCCGGCTCGCCGTAGATATCGTCCAGCAGCGTGTGGTGGTGCGGCCCGTCCTGCGCGCTGGCCAGTTCCGGGTGGTGCAGGTCGAAGGCCGGGCTCTCCGAGCGGATGCGCGGCATCGACAGGAAGTTGTGCCGCGGCGGCGGGCAGGTGGTGGCCCACTCCAGGGAGCGACCCCAACCCCACGGATCGTCGCTGGTGACCCTCGGCGCCCGCTTGGCGGTGAGGATCACGTTGAGCAGGAACGGCAACGTGGAGGCACCGAGCACGAACGCCCCGATCGTGGAGATCGTGTTCAGCGTGGTGTACCCGTCCGAGGACAGGTAGTCCGCGTAGCGGCGCGCCATGCCCTCGGCGCCCAGCCAGTGCTGCACCAGGAACGTGGTGTGGAAGCCGAAGAACAGCATCCAGAAGTGAATCTTGCCCAGCCGCTCGTCGAGCATCTTGCCGGTCATCTTCGGCCACCAGAAGTAGAACCCGGCGAACATCGCGAAGACGACGGTGCCGAACACCACGTAGTGGAAGTGGGCGACCACGAAGTAGGAGTCGGAGACCTGGAAGTCGATGGGCGGTACCGCCAGGATGACGCCGGTGAGGCCACCGAACAGGAAGGTGACCAGGAAGCCGATCGCCCACAGCATCGGGGTGTCGAAGGACAACGCGCCGCGCCAGATGGTGCCCACCCAGTTGAAGAACTTCACCCCGGTGGGTACCGCGATCAGGAATGTCATGAAGGCGAAGAACGGCAGTAAGACCCCGCCGGTGACGTACATGTGGTGCGCCCACACGGTCACCGACAGCGCCGCGATGGACAGCGTCGCGAAGACCAGACCCTTGTAGCCGAAGACCGGCTTGCGGCTGAACACCGGCAGGATCTCGGTCACGATGCCGAAGAACGGCAACGCGATGATGTACACCTCGGGGTGGCCGAAGAACCAGAACAGGTGTTGCCAGAGCAGGGAACCGCCGTTGGCCGGGTCGAAAATGTGCGTGCCGAGCTTGCGGTCGGCCTCCAAACACAGCAACGCGCCGGCCAACACCGGGAAGGCGATCAGCACAAGCACCGAGGTGAGCAGCACGTTCCAGACGAAGATCGGCATCCGGAACATGGTCATGCCGGGCGCGCGCATGCAGATGATCGTGGTGATGAAGTTGACGCCGCCGAGGATCGTGCCGAAGCCGGCCATCGCCAGGCCCATAATCCACAGGTCCGCGCCCACGTTGGGTGAGTGCACGGCGTTGGTCAGCGGGGTGTAGGCGAACCAGCCGAAGTCCGCGGCGCCACCGGGGGTGACGAAGCCCAACATGGCGATGGACCCACCGAACAGGAACAGCCAGTAGCTGAACATGTTCAACCGCGGGAACGCCACGTCCGGTGAGCCGATCTGCAGCGGCATGATCACGTTGGTGAAACCGACGAACAGCGGCGTCGCGAAGAACAGCAGCATGATCGTGCCGTGCATGGTGAACAGCTGGTTGTACTGGTCATTGCTGAGGAATTGGGTGCCCGGCCGGGCCAGCTCGGCGCGCATCAGCATCGCCATCACGCCGGCGATCAGGAAGAACACGAACGACGTGACCAGGTACAGGTAGCCGATCTTCTTGTGGTCAGTGGTGGTGATCCACTCGATGATCGCGGCGCCCAGGGTCTTCTTCCGGGGGGCCGGCGTAGCGGCAACGCGACGGGTTTCGGTGATCGTCACTGCTTGCTCCCCGGGGTGGTCTCGTCAGCGTCCGGCGCCGGGTTGGGGTCGTGCAGCGTGTACGCGTGCTCGCGGTCCGCGGCCGTCCCCAGGTCACCGCGCTCCAGCTCCCCGGCCTGACCGAGCGCCCGCAGCTGGGAGACGTGCGCCTTGTAGTCGGCGTCGCTGACCACGTGCACCTGAAAGAGCATCCGGGAGTGGTCGGTGCCGCACAGCTCGGCGCACTTGCCCTCGTAGAGGCCGATCTTGTTCGGGGTCAGCTGGAACTGGTTCTGCCGGCCGGGGAAGTCGTCCATCTTGAACAGGAACGCGGGCACCCAGAACGAGTGGATGACGTCCGGCGAGGTCAGGATGAACCGCACCCGCTTGTCCACCGGCAGCCACAACTGCGTCAGGTTCCGCCCCGGCGCGCCGACGTCGTACACCTGGTCATCGAGGTAGTTAAACGTCCAACTCCACTGCCGCCCGACCACGTTGACGGTCATGTCCGGGGTCTTCTTGTTGTCCAGCAGGATCGACTCATCCCGGGCGGTGAAGTAGAACAACACCGCGATCATGATGAACGGGATGACCGTGTACAGCACCTCGATCGGCAGGTTGTACCGGCTCTGGATCGGGACGTGATCCTCGCTCTTCTTGCGGTGGAAGATGCAGGCCCAGATGATCAGGCCCCACACCACAGCGCCGGTGAGGAGCGCGGCCAGCCAGGAGCCCTGCCAGATGAGCAGCATGCGGGGGCCCTCTTTGGTGGCCGGCGTCGGGAACGCCAACCGCGGCAGGCCCGTGGTGTCGCAGCCGGTGCAAGTGACCAGGACAAACACGAGTGCGGCACCGATGCCGAGCACCCGGCGCGGGCTGCGGAACCGCCGCTGGTCGGGCGGGGAGCCAAAGGGGCGCAACGCGAGCCTTTCCGAGCGAAAAACGGGTGCGATAACGGGCGGCAGCCTACTCCCGGGCACCTGCGGCCTCTGTCCCGGGGGAGCCGGCGCGCCGATGAACGAAACCCCGGTCCGCACCGTCCTTGGTAGGAGGTCCAGAGTGGCTCCGGGCCAACGGGGAGGTACCCGCAATGGGTTGGACGCGAACGACACGGCTGGTGGCTCTCGGGGCGGCGCTGGCCGCCACGCTGACGGCCTGCGGATCAGGCGGAAGCTCGGCCGACACGGTACGGCCGGGCGCCGGGCCGACCGCCGAGGCGACGCCGATGGCGAGCCGGGCCCCGGCCGACCCGAAGGCCCCGGTGGCGGACACCGTGGCGGGCCTGGACGCGTTCGCCGCGGCGTTCTGGAAGGCCTCGGCAAAGCCCGGCCAGAACCTGGTTTTCTCCCCGCTGAGCATCGGCTACGCATTCGCCATGCTGCGCGCCGGCGCGCAGGGCGACACGGCCGCACAACTCGACAAGGCCTTCGGCTTCCCGGCCGGCGTGGCGCAGGCGTTCAACGCCCTGACCGAGGGATTGATCACCTCCACCGCTCCCCCGACGGCCGCGCCACAACCGTCCGCCGACTCCGACCCGCCGCCCGCCCCGCCGGTGGTGACCATCGCCAACGCGCTGTTCGCACAGCAGGGCTACCCGCTGCTGCCGGACTTCCAGCAGACCTTGGCCGGCCAGTACGGCAGTGCGGTGCAGCCCACGGACTTCGCCAACCAGCAGGCTGCGCTGGCGGCCATCAACCACTGGGCCGACGTGCACACCGCGGGACGGATCAAGGAGATCCTCAACCAGTTGGACGCCGCCACCCGTCTGGTCATCATCAACGCGGTGTACCTCAAGGCCAGTTGGACCCGGGCCTTCTCCGACGCGGGCAGCCGAGACTTCAAGGCGGCGAGCGGCACCGTGCAGGTGCCGATGATGAAACGCGAGGACGAGGACCTGGGCTACGCGAAGGGGTCGACCTGGCAGTCCGTCACGTTGCCGTACTTCGGCGACCGGCTGGCCATGCGGGTGATCCTGCCCACCGGTTCGGCGACCCCGGCGGATCTGATGACCGCTCACGTGCTGGAGGCGGCCGGAAAGACCAAGACCGCGGCGGTGAACGTGACCATGCCGTCCTGGGATTTCGCCAGCGACCTGGACCTGAAGTCGTTGCTGCCCGACCTCGGCATCACCGACGTGTTCTCGGACAGCAAGAGCGACCTGTCCGCCATCACCGCGGTGGAGAAGCTGTTCGCCTCGCAGGCGGTGCACAAGGCAAACATCACCGTGGACCGATTGGGCACCGTGGCCTCCGCGGTGACCGCGATCGGCGTGAGCGCCACCGCCGCGCGGATCCCGACCGTCCCACCGATCGAATTCACCGTGGACCGGCCGTTCGTGTTCGAGATCGTGGACACCAAGACCGGTGCCCTGCTGTTCACCGGCAGCGTGGCGAACCCGGCGGCGAAGTAGTCCGACCCGGCCGGGGTGAACGAACCGTCGGCGCCACGCGTCCTAGTCCTGGTCGGTGCCCCGGCCGAGGCTTCGGGAGGTCGGTCGGATGTCGGGCAAACGGCGCACTCAGATGGCTGCGGCGGGAGTGGCGCTGGGCGCGAGCCTGGCCGCGTGCGGGGCGGGCCACGAGGTGGTCGCTGGTCCCTCGGCGGCAATCCCGTCATCGACGCCCACCGCGACCCCGACGGCATCCGCGAGCCCCGGTTCCACCCCTGCGGCCGCGATGCATCGGGTCGCACCGAGCGCGGACGCACCGGTCGCGGCGACCGTGGCCGGCATCAACCAATTTGCGATCGACCTGTACCGGGTCGGCGCTAAGCCGGGCGACAACTTCGTCTTCTCCCCGCTCAGCGTCGCCTACGCGTTCGGCATGCTCCGGGCCGGCGCCAAGGGCGAGACCGGCGACCAGATCGACAAGGCGTTCGGCTTCCCGGCCGGGGTGGCTGAGGCTTTCAACGCGCTGACCAAGGGCCTGGTGACCTCGACGGCACCCCCGCAGGCCTCGCCGCAGCCCTCAGCCAACAGCATTCCTGCCCCGGCACCGCCGGTGCTGACGATCGCGAACTCGTTGTTCGTCCAAACCGGGTACCCGTTGGAGCAGGAGTTCTTGAACACGCTGGGCCAGCAGTACGGCAGCACGGTCCGGGAGACCGACTTCGGCGACGAGTCCGCGGCGTTGGCGGCGATCAACCACTGGGCCGACGTGCACACGGCCGGTCGAATCAAGCAGATCCTCGAGCACCTGGATCCGGCAACCCGCCTTGCGCTGCTCAACGCCGTGTACCTGAAGGCCAGCTGGACCACCGCGTTCGACCAAGCCGGTGAGGACAAGTTCCGCGGGGTTACGAAGCCGGTACAGATGATCGACAGCGACGGCCGCTATGGGTACGCGAAAGGCACTGGCTGGCAAGCGGTGCAACTGCCCTACTTCGGCGGTCGTCTCGCGATGCGTGTCGTCCTGCCGACGGGCGCCACCACGCCGGCGGACCTGATGACGCCGGCCGTCCTCGCCGCGGCAGGAAGGACCCTCCCGGCCTACGTGAACGTGACTATGCCGAAATGGGACTTCCGGAGTGACCTGGACCTGATCCCGTTGCTCAAGACGCTCGGAATCACCGATGTGTTCGGCCCCGCTGATCTGTCCGGAATCACCACTGCCGAGGCGTTGTACGTGGATCAGGCTCTGCACAAGGCGAACATCACCGTGGACGAACTCGGCACCACAGCCGCGGCCGTCACCGCGATCACCGCAAGGGCAGTGTCGGCCGTTGCCGGCCCCACGCCGCCGATCATCTTCACCGTCGACCGGCCGTTCGTGTTCGAGATCGTGGACACGAAGACCGGTGCCCTCCTGTTCATCGGCAGCGTGGCGAACCCGTCGGCGAAGTAGCCTGTCGCAGGGGCCGAAGGACCCGACTACGGCAGCATCCACTCCAGCGCGCTGGTGCTCTGCAGATAGACCAGCACGCACATGCCCGCGAGGAACAGCAGACTCCAGCCGATCACCTTGCGGAAGATGTCGCCCTCGCGGCCCGTCATGCCGACGGCGGCCGCAGCGATCGCGAGGTTCTGCGGCGAGACCATCTTGCCCAGCACGCCACCGGAGGAGTTGGCGGCAGCCATCAGGGCCGGATCCAGGCCCGCCTGTCCGGCCGCCGTCACCTGCAACGCGCCGAACAGGGAGTTCGAGGAGGTGTCCGACCCAGTGACCGCGACCCCGAGCCAGCCGAGGACCGGCGAGAGCAGCGCGAATCCGGAGCCGACGCTGGCCATCCATTTGCCGAGCGCGCCGGTCTGCCCGGAGTTGTTCATCACGTAGGCCAGCGCGAGTACCGCCATCACCGTGATGATCGCCGGAGCCAGTTGGCGATAGGTGCGCAGGTATGCCTGGAAGGCCTTCGCCGGACCGATGCCGAGGATCGGCATGGTGATCAGGCCGGCGATGATGGTCAGGGTGCCGGCCGCCGCCAACCAGTTGAACGTGAATTGGGCGGGGGGCTTCCCGCTCGCGCTGACCAGATCGAGACCCGGCCACTTGAACAGATACGTCCAGGGTTCTTTGAGCAGGTCCTTCTTCACCGAGTCGATCTGCGCCACGCTGAAGATGGCGATGATGACCAGGTACGGCGCGTAGGCCTTCGCGACCTCGACGCGGGTGTCCGGGACCACCTCGGTAGCCACGGCGACTCCCCCACCCCGGCGCGGAGAATCAGCGCTCGCGGACCCGCCGCCGGCCTCGGGGTCGAGGTCGCTGTAGGTCTCCGCGGGTCGCCACACCCGCAGCAGCAGAACCAGCGCCAGGGCGCTGACCAACGAAGCCACCACGTCGGTGAGCTGCACCGAGAAGTGGGTCGAGGTGAGCCATTGCGCGACGGCGAAGGCGACTCCGCCCACCAGGGCCGGAAGCCAGGTCTGGCGCAGCCCGCGCATGCCGTCCACGATCACCACGAGGGCGAGGGGGACGAACAGCGCGAGCACCGGGGTCTGCCGGCCGACCAGGGCGCCGAGGTGGTCCTCGGTGAAGTCGCCGCGGTGGGCCGGGTCCGCCGCTCCGGTGGTGACCTTCGACAGCGTCACGATCGGGGTCGCGAGGGCACCGAAGGCCACCGGCGCGGTATTGGCCACCAGGGCCAGGGTCGCTGCCTTGATCGGCGCAAACCCGAGCGCGATGAGCATGACGGCGCTGATCGCCACCGGGGTGCCGAACCCCGCGAGGGCCTCCATCAGCGCACCGAAACAGAACGCGATGACGATCGCCTGGATCCGCATATCGTCGCTGACCGCGGCGAACGAACGCCGAAGGACGTCGAAGTGCCCCGTCTCGATGGTCATGTTGTAGACCCAGATCGCGCTGATGACGATCCACATGATCGGGAAGAACCCGAAAGCCGCACCCCACGATGCGACATCCGCGGCCTGGCTGACCGGCATGTCGAAACCGGCGGTCGCCACGATCACCGCAACCGCCAACGCCGCCAGGCCGGAGATCCACGCCGTGATCCGCAGCACGCCCAGCATGAAGAACAGCGTCGCGAGTGGGAGCACGGCAACCAGCGCGGACGCAGTCAGCGAATGGTTGATCGATCGGATGTCAGGTTGGTAGGTCGCCAGCAACATGCTGCGCTCCAGTGGCCTTCGGCCGATGTGATGGCGCGTAACCTACCGCCGCGCTGCAAGGGCCGACACTCGACGCGCTCGGCCCCGACGGGCGCACTAGCGTTCGGAGGGTGACCGGACCGCCCGACGGCTATTTCGACGCCGCCTCCACCGAGCCGCTGCACCCGGCGGCCCGGCAGGCCTGGTTGGCCGCCGTGGACGCGGGCTGGGCGGACCCGGCCCGGCTCTACCGCGACGGCCGGCGGGCCCGGATGCGGCTGGACGAGGCGCGGGAGATCGTTGCCGGGGTGATCGGGGCGGCACCGGCCGAGGTGAGCTTCACTGGCTCGGGGACCGCGGCACTGCAGATCGGAATGGTGGGCTGCCTGCGCGGGCGGGCCCGGGTGGGCCGACACCTGGTGGCTTCCGCGGTGGAGCACTCCGCGGTGCTGCACACCGCACAGTGGCACGAGGCCGGCGGCGGCAGCGTGGACCTGGTCGGGGTGGACCGGGCCGGGCGGGTGGACCCGGCGACCTTCGCCGCCGCACTACGCCCGGACACCGCGCTGGCCTGCCTGCAGACCGCCAACCACGAGGTGGGCACCGTGCAACCGGTGGCCGAGGTAGCCGCGGCAGCGGGCGCCGCGAACGTACCGCTCCTGGTGGACGCCGCCCAGACCGTGGGCCGGTTCGCGGTGCCCGACGGCTGGGGCGTGCTGTGCGCCAGCGCGCACAAGTGGGGCGGCCCACCCGGCGTCGGGGTGCTGGCCGTACGCCGCACGGCCCGGTGGCGCTCGCCGTTGCCCCCCGGCGAGCGGGAATCCGGCCGCTCCCCCGGCTTCGAGAACGTGCCCGCCATCGCCGCCGCCGCGGCCGCGTTGGCCGCGGTCGCCCGGGATGCCGCAGCGGAGAACGCGCGCCTGGCCACGCTGACCGAGCGCATCCGGGCCGCTGCTGCCCGCTGGCCGGACATCGCACTGCACGCCGCCGGGGCGACGACCCTGCCCAACCTGGTGTCGTTCTCCTGCCTCTACATCGACGGCGAGGCGTTGGTCACCGAGTTGGACCGGGTGGGCTTCGCGGTGAACTCGGGTTCCTCGTGCACGGCGGACACCTTGCGGCCGAGCCACGTGCTCGAGGCCATGGGCGTGCTGTCGCACGGCAACGTGCGGGTGTCGTTGCCCCGCGGGGTTACCGAATCCGACGTCGACGAATTCATCCTCACCGTGCCCGGCGTGCTCGCCAAACTGCGCGCCATCGCGGGGGTAGAGGGTCTGTGAACGCGGCGGAGGACCCGGCGCTCACCCTCGACGTCCTCGGCCGGCTGTGCCCCGCGCCGATCATCGAACTGGCCAAGAACATCGGCCGGATCGACGTCGGGTCGGTGGTGCGGGTGCTGGCCGACGATCCAGCGGCGGCGTTGGACATCCCGGCGTGGTGCGAGATGCGGGACCAGGAGTTCCTCGGCGAGGACGCCACCGCCCCCGCCCGCGCCTACCTGGTCCGCCGGGCGCGCTGACGCGCCGTCACTTTTTCTGGTCGGCCGGGGGCGGCGGGAACTCCCGCGCATCCGGGGGCGGGCGGTACAGCACGAGGAAGTCACCGCGCTGATCCACCTTCTGGTAGCCGGCCTGTGCGGCGGCCTTCAGCAGATCGTTCTGTTGATCCATGGTGTCGAACGGCCAGCCCACCGGGTCGGCGGTGTCCACCACGATCCACGCCGGGTTGGGTCGCGCGTCGGCCCACCCGAAGATCTCCACCACGTCCCGGTTGGTCAGGTGTGGGGCCAGCCGGTTGGACGTGGCCACCGTGACGTTGTCCGGCACCCGGGCCAGCATCGCGCGGTAGTCCCCGATGCGTGCGTCGTGGTGCCAGGTGCTCGGTTGGAACGGCGACCACAGCACATTGCTGGGCACGAACAACACGGTAACCAGGGCGCTGACCGCCAGCGCCTCGCGCCGGCGGGACGGCCCGGCCCGGCGCAACGCGTCAATGAACGCCGCGAACAGGATCGGCATCAGCACCGCGTTGTAGTGGAAGTGCCCGCTCCAGTAGGTCCAGTGATCCGAGACCAGCCGCCAGCCCAACGTGGGCACGGCCAGCGTCAGCAGGGGCGAGCGCAGGGCGAGGAACGCGGTGGGCGCGAGCAGCAGGACGATCAGGATCGCCTTGGGTTCGGGGCTGATCAGCCCGATGGTCACCCGGGCGACGAGGTGACCGGGGCTGTGTTTGTTGGTCTGCCCGTCGTTGAGGCTGTGCCAGTAGGAGAACTTGTGGTTCGGGTTGAAGTGCGGCAATAACACCAGCATCTCCAGCGCGGTGCCTGCCAGGCCCGCCACCGCGGTGACCAGGCCCAGGCGGCGCTGCCCGGCGAACCAGACCAGCACCCCGACCACGGCGACGGTCAGCCCGAGGTCTTCCTTGACCAACAGCAGCGGTGCCGCCCACGCCACTGCGGCCCCGGCCCGGCCCTGGCCCAACGCGCATGCGCTGAACGAGACCAGCGGCACCGCGAACGCGATCTCGTGGAAGTCGAAGCCGATCGCCTGGGCGATCCCCCAGGACAGCCCGTAGCCCAGGCCCACGATCAGCGCCGTGGTCCGGCCCAGGGCGCGTTGGGCCCAGCAGGCCAGCGGCACCACGGCCACCGCCAGCAACGCCGCCTGCGCGACCAGCAGGGTGATCGCCGATGGGAACACCCGGTAGATCGGGGCGAGCACCGCCAAGATCGGCGAGAAGTGGTCGCCGAGCACCGGGAAGTCGGCGCCCTTGATCTCCGAGTGCGGCAGCTCCCCGTGCGCCCACGAGCGCACCGCCTGCTCGAAGATGCCCAGGTCGAAGCCGGTGGTGTGCAGTCGGACGTGATTGCGCACGGAGACGGTGGTGTACAGCGCGAAAAGCCCGACGGCCATCACCCAGACCCACGCGGTGTCGCCGCGCCAGTGCGCCGGTGCCGGTTCCTCCGACGTGCGGGCAGCCGGAACCAACGGCCCGGCCGCACGCGGCCGTCCCAGATCCGTCGTCATCGCGGCGCCTTACCTCCCGAAGCTCCCATCCAACATCAATTGGGCCGGCCGGACGGTCTGCGCAGACCCAAGCCGCTGTCACCGGTAGGTGAACACTTCGGGCACGGACAGTGACAAAGCAACAGCCAGCCTGTCCACATAGTGCCCCCGCGGGACGTCCACCGCGCCCAGCGAGACCAGGTGCGGCGTAGTCCATTGGACATCCAACAGACGCTGCTCGGGTGGGCCGTCGGCGGCGCGCAGCAGGTCGCAGAGCCCGAGCAGAGCCGCTTTGGAGGCGTCCGTGCGGTGGTGGAACATCGATTCCCCGGCGAACAGGCCGCCGATCGCGATGCCGAACACCCCACCGGCCAATTGTCCGTCGTCCACCGCGAACGCCTCCACGCTGTGCGCCCAGCCCAGGTCGTGCAACTGCCGGTAAGCCCGGCGCATGGCCGGGTTGATCCAGCCGTGCGGGCGGCTGGGGTCCGCGCAGGCGCCCACCACGTCGTCGAAGGCGGAATTCACCCGGATCTCGAAGCGTCGCCGGGTGCGGGCCAGCGACCGGGACACCCGCGGGGTGCTGACCGGTAGCACCCCGCGCGGGTCCGGTGACCACCAGCCGATCGGCCCCCGCCGGGACACCGGCATCGGGAAGATCGCGTGCCGGTAGGCATCGAGCAGGGTGGCCGGGGACAGATCCGCCCCCACCCCGAGCAGGCCGCTGTCCGCCGCCGCCCCGCTGACCGGCGGGAACACCCAGCGGGACGGCCCCGGATCGACGGGCACGATCAGGCGCGCAGCACGGCCAGGTGCGGTTCCACCTCGACCGCCGCGGCCGAGCCGTAGGCGTCGCTCAGGCGCTTGAGGAAGGTGTCGCTCGCCAGCCGGTACTCCTGGGTGCCCAGGGTCTCCACCACGTGCGCCGCGAGCACCGACCCGACCTGTGCGCTGCGCTCCAGGCCCAGGTCCCAGGAGCGGCCGGCCAGGAACCCGGCGCGGAAGGCGTCCCCGACGCCGGTCGGTTCGACAATCCGTTCCACCGCGGCCACCGGGATGTGCACCGGGTCCTGCCCGCGGGCCTCGACGCGGGCGCCGTCGGCGCCCAGCGTGGTGATCCGGACGTCCACCCGGGCCGCGATGTCGGCCGCTGACCAGCCGGTCTTCTTCTCCACCACCGCGGCCTCGTACTCGTTGGTGAACAGGTAGGCCGCCCCGTTTACCAGGTTCGCAATGTCCTCTCCGGACAGCCAGGCCACCTGCTGGCTGGGGTCGGCAATGAACGGGATGCCCCGCTCCCGGCACTCCGTGGTGTGCCGGGCCATGGCGGCCGGATCGTTGGCGCCGATGAGCACCAGGTCCAGACCGCCGACCCGATCGGCGATGGGCCCGAGTTCGATCTCCCGCGCCTCGCTCATCGCGCCGGCGTAGAAGGACGCGATCTGCGCCTGGTCGCGGTCGGTGGTGCAGACGAATCGGGCGGTGTGCTTGATCTCGGACACCAGGACCGATGCGGTGTCCACCCCGTGCCGATCCAACCAGGACCGGTAGGGCTCGAAGTCCTCGCCGACCGCGCCGACCAGGATCGGGCGCAGGCCCAGGCACCCCATGCCGAACGCGATGTTGGCCCCGACCCCACCGCGGCGCACCTCGAGGTCATCGACCAGGAACGAGACCGAGATCTTGGCCAGTGCCTCGGGCACCAGGGAGTCCGCGAACCGCCCCTCGAAGCTCATCAAGTGATCGGTGGCGATCGAGCCGGTCACAGCGATCTTCACGCGGCAATCCTCGGGTAAGACAGGCAACAGCGGGGTCGCTGCAGGCTACCGCCAGGTATGTCTGGTTTGTCCGGGTGCGATCCCCTTAGCGTGTTGGAAACGAGGACCCCAGGAGGAGTCATGGCCGAACGCAACGCGATCGTCCCCGCTCCGGGTTTCGCCGAGTTGGGGGCCGACGCCGAACGCCTCGCCGCGCTGTACCCGGTGAATCGGGCCCCGGCCCCGCTACCGTGGCACCCAGCGGTCATCGAGATTCCCGATGGCATCGGGAAACTGACCGAGGGTTTGGCGGGCTACGGGAGCTGATTCTGCGCACGGGAGCACGCCGCCGGGTGACGGTTCTGCTCACCCTGGCGGCCCTGGGGACGGGCTGCGGTGCGGGCCGATCCTCGGCGGACACCCTGCCCAATCCGTTCGGCACACCCAGCCCGACGCCGACGCCGACGCCCACGGCGACTGCGGCGCCGTACGTCCCGGCGCACACCGCGGATGACGTGGTCCTGCGGATCAGTCAGTTCGGCGGGTTCGCCGGGCCGCCGGACGTCCCGCCGCCACCGCCGGTGAGCGTCTACTCCGACGGCACGATGATCAGCGTCGACCGGCCGGCGGCGAACGCGCCGATACCCGGCGTGGTCGGGCTGAACCGTCGCCAGCTGACCCCGCCGGCGCTGGGCCGTTTGCTCTACCTGGCGGCTCGTGCCGGGTTGGCCGATGGGGATCATCCGGACAAGCCGATCCCCGATGCCATCGTCACGGTGATCGCGGTCCGCCATGACGATCGGCTGAACCACTCCAGTTTTGCCACGTTCTCCCCCCGGCCGGAGGACTCCCCCGACCAGGCGCGGCGGCGGTCCGCGGCGGCCCGGTTCGTGCGCCGCTTGGAGGACGACCCCCGGACGTTGGTGCCCACCGGGATCTCCGACCCGACCCCGGTGGTCCCGGATCGGTTGGCCATGTCCGCGAGCGCGCTGCCCCCGCCCACCCCGGTCGACCGGGATTGGCCGGTGACCTCGGTGGACCTGGGCACGCTGGGTCGCTGCACGGTGGTGCGCGACGCGGTCGCCCGCGAGGCCTACACCACCCTGGCGCAGGCGCCGGGCGGGACCCGGTGGGGGTGGCATGCGCAGGTGTGGCGGGTGATCGCGGCGCCGCCGGTGGACGACCAGCCGGAATGCCAACCAGCCGCAGGCTGAGCCGCCTGCGGCTGGGTGGGTGAGGTTTGCCTGGCCTAGTGGAACGAGTCGCCGCAGGCGCAGGAGCCCGCCGCGTTCGGGTTGTCGATGGTGAAGCCCTGCTTCTCGATGGTGTCCACGAAGTCGATGCTGGCGCCGCCCAGGTAGGGCACGCTCATGCGGTCGACAACCACGTTCACGCCGCTGAAGTCGAAGACCGCGTCACCGTCGAGGGCACGCTCGTCGAAGAACAGCTGGTAGCGCAGGCCGGAGCAACCGCCGGGCTGCACGGCGATGCGCAGCTGCAGGTCCTCGCGGCCCTCCTGCTCGAGCAGGTGACGCACCTTCGTCACCGCCGCATCGGTGAGAACCACGCCGGTGGTCGTCGTCTCGGAAACCGTCATCTGTTTGCTCCTGCCACGGTGCTGATCTGTGAAGCGCATGGGGCGGTGCACCACCATGCTGACACATCCGGGGCACCCGGGTATTCCCCACGCAGCGTGCGTCCGGATTGTGCCGGGCGTCACATTGGCCGCGACCAGCTGCGCGCGACCCGGGCCGCGAGCGTGCGCAGGTGCTCTGCGGGGCGAGCGAGCGCCTCCGCCGGGTCCACCTCGTCGGTGATCGCATAGGCCGCGGACACGCCCAGCGCGGCGATCTCCCGGCGGCCCACCTCGACCCGCCCGGCCAGCACCAGGCATGGGCGGGCGTGTTCGCCGGCCACCGCGGCGACCCCGGCGACCACCTTCCCGGCCAGTGACTGCCAGTCGAAACTGCCCTCGCCGGTCACCACCAGGTCGACCGTGCCGACCGCGTCGGCCAGTCCGGTGAGCTCGGTGACCGTGGCGATGCCCGCCAGCCGGGTGGCGCCGAGCAGCATGAGCCCGAAGCCCAACCCGCCCGCCGCACCCGCGCCGGGGGCGATGGCGAGCGATCCGGTCATGTTCAGACCCACGCCGGGTTGGGCGGCCCGGGCGAAGTGCTCCAACGCAGCGTCCAGGCGTTGCACGGTGTCCGGGTCGGCACCCTTCTGCGGGCCGAACGTCGCGCTGGCCCCACGCAGGCCGAGCAGCACGCTGTCCACGTCGGTGGCCAGCTGCAGCTCGACGCCGGCCGGCCGGGCCCGGGCCGGCGCGAGATCGAGGGTCTCCGGGTCCAGCTCGCGCAGCGCCAGCCCGCCGGCGCGCAGCAGGTCCGCCGGGGCGGCACCGAGCGCGGCCAGCGCACCCGCGCCGCCGTCGTTGGTGCCCGAACCCCCCAGGCCGAGCACGATGCGTCGGGCACCGGCGTCCACCGCGGCCGCGATCAGCTCTCCCACCCCGAAGGTGCTGGTGACCCCGGGGTCACGCCGATCGGGGGGGATCAAGTGCAGGCCCGCGGCCTGTGCGGACTCCAGATAGGCGACCTCGCCCACCCGCAGCAGGCTCGCCGGGACCTGCTCGCCCCGCGGGCCGTGCACGGTGAGCGCGATCAACTCCCCGCCCAGGCAGGCGTGCAGCACATCGGTGAAACCCGGGCCGCCGTCGGAGAGCGGGGCGAGGATCAATTCGTCGTCCGGGGCGGTGTCCCGCCACCCGGCTGCGATCGCCTCGGCAGCCTGCACGGCGCTGAGCGTGCCGGTGAACGAGTCGGGAGCGATCAGCACACGCACCCGCGCAGTCTCCACGACCGGAAGCCCCCGAGCGGTTTTGCCGCTCCCGGGAAGAGCTGTGCGAGTGCGGTTGTTCCATATGACAGCATCGCCGTGCAGTCAGGTGGGTCAGGAGAGTCCGTTGAGCACCGTGCCGTTGACGTTGCTGCTGCGCAGCGACGCGGACCCGTTCTCCGAGCGTGGGGTCGAATGCCCGGGCGAGTTGCCCCCGGCCTCCGATCCGGCGCTCACGGAGCGGGCCCGGCTGGCCAAGGCCGCGTTGGGCGAGCGGGTGTTCGTGCTGGGCCACCACTACCAGCGCGACGAGGTCATCGCGTTCGCCGACGTCACCGGGGACTCGTTCAAGTTGGCCCGGGAGGCGGCGGCACGGCCGAATGCGGAGTTCATCGTGTTCTGCGGTGTGCACTTCATGGCGGAGTCCGCGGACATCCTGACCTCCGACGCCCAGCGGGTGGTGCTGCCGGACCTGGCCGCCGGGTGCTCCATGGCCGACATGGCCGGCGCCGATCAGGTCGATGACGCGTGGGATGTGCTCACTGACGCCGGCGTGGCCGGGGTGACCGTGCCGGTGTCGTACATGAACTCCTCGGCCGCGATCAAGGCGTTCACCGGGCTGCACGGCGGCACGATCTGCACCTCCTCCAACGCCCATCGGGCGCTCGAGTGGGCCTTCACGCAGGGCGAGAAGGTGCTGTTCCTGCCCGATCAACACCTGGGCCGTAACACCGCAGTGCGGGATCTGGGTATGTCGTTGGACGACTGCGTGGTCTATGACCCGCACCGGCCCGGCGGCGGTCTGACACCTCGTCAGCTGCAGGACGCGCGGATGATCCTGTGGCGCGGGCACTGCTCGGTGCACGGCCGGTTCACCGTGCAGAACGTCACCGACGTGCGCGCGCGTATCCCCGGCGTGAACGTGCTGGTGCACCCGGAGTGCACGCACGAGGTGGTCACCGCGGCCGATCACGTGGGATCCACCGAACACATCATCCGGATGCTGGACGCGGCTGCGCCGGGCTCGGCCTGGGCGCTGGGCACCGAGTTGAACCTGGTCCGCCGGTTGGCCGCGGCCCACCCGGACAAGCAGGTCGCGTTCCTGGACAAGACCGTGTGCTACTGCTCGACGATGAACCGCATCGACCTGCCACACCTGGTGTGGTCGCTGGAGTCCCTGGCTGCGGGCACCGTGCGCAATGTGATCACCGTAGATGCGGACACCGCACACTGGGCTCGGGTCGCACTCGACCAAATGCTTGCCCTGCCGGGGATCTGAGCGTTTTCGCAGCTCATGCGGGGTTTGAACATCTTTCACCGCGGTAGTTCTCGGCTGCCCGGGCATTTCCCGGCATAGATCAATCGTCGAGGAGGCCGTCGGTGGCCATGCGCACCGAGGTGATCCGCCCCAGCGTCCCGCCGGCGCTGCGCCTGCCCACCGCATCCGCGGTGCGGGGTCGCGCCCCATCGCTCGACCTCGGCGCCGGATTGCTCGGCGCGCTCACCACGGCCGGCCTGCTGCTGCTCAGCGCGGTCATCATGCTGGCCACCCTGTTGCTGGCGATGCGCCGCGGCGCGGACGCCGTGGCCACCGGACTCACCGACGCCTCGATCACCACCAACCTGCTGATGGCTCTGTTGCTCGGGGCCATCGTGCTGGTTTCCTTCGCCACCGGCGGCTACGTGGCCGCACGTCTGTCCAGGGTGGGCGGCCGGGTGCAGGGCGTGACGGTGTGGACGTGGGCGATGGTCGCCCCCGTGATCGGGCTGCTGCTTGCAGCGGCGGGCAATGGCGCGGCGCGCACCGTGCTGGATGCCATCACTGACGACGGCGCGGTGATCATGCTCACGCTGTCCGCCGTCCTGGGCGGCCTGCTCGGTGCCCTGCTGGGCGCAGACGCCGCCGAACGCCATCGCGCCGCCGCACTGCCCGTGCGGTGAGTTCAACGCGGCCCGACCGCTTCCGCCCCTTGGTCGGGGCGCTGGCCCTCGCCCTGGTGCTGCCGCTGACCCTCGGCCTGCACGCCCTGACCGCGCGCGGCGCCTCGGCACTGCAGGACCCCACCGGCGGGGTGGGGATCATCAACTCCTCGCCCGCCGCACGTTCCACTGTGCTGGCCGCGGACGGCTCGGTGCTGGCCACCTTCTTCGCCAAGGATCGCGTCCCGGTACCGCTGGACCGCATCTCACCGGCCGCCATCGACGCGGTGCTGGCGACCGAGGACGCGCGTTTTTACTCCCACGGCGCCTTCGACCCGAAGGCGGTCCTGCGTGCCGCCGTCGCTGATGTGACAGCAGGTCATTTCCGCCAGGGCGCCTCCACGTTGACCCAGCAATACGTCAAACAGGCGCTGCTGCAGCAGGAGGACGACACCGGCGGTGCACCCGTGGCCGACCGCAAGACCCTGTCCCGGAAGCTGCACGAACTGGGTCAGGCACTGACGGTGGAGAAACAGCTGTCCAAGGACGAGATCCTGGATCGCTACCTGAACATCGTGTACTTCGGCAACGGCGCCTGGGGCATCGAGAGCGCCGCGCACCGCTATTTCGGCGTCACCGCAGCGGACCTGACGGTGCCTCAGGCCGCGGTGCTGGCCGGGGCGATCCGCTCCCCCACCGCGTACGACCCGATCGCCCACCCGGAGGCAGCGACGGCCCGCCGCGCGGTGGTGTTGAGCCGGATGGTGGCCGCACACCGGCTGAGTGCTTCCGATGCCGCCGGCTACGCCGCGGGGCCGCTGGGCCTGAACCCGACCCCCGTGTCCGTGGGTTGCGAGGCCGCCACCGAACCGTTCTTCTGCGACTACGTGCTCTCCGAGGTGCGCACGATGGCCGCATTGGGCCCCACCTCGGAGGAACGCGTGCGGCGCCTGCTCACCGGCGGGTTGGTCGTGCACACCACGCTGGACCAGCGCATCCAGACGGCGGCCACCACAGCGCTGCGCGCGCGGGTGACGCCGGATCGGGATTACGGCGCGGCGATCGTGATGACCGAACCGGGGACCGGGGCGGTGCGGGCCATCGCGCTGTCCCGCGACTACGGCACCGGACCCGGACACACGATGGTCAACTGGGCCCTGGACGCCGATCAGGGCGGCAGCCACGGATTCCAGGCCGGTTCGACGTTCAAGACCTTCGTGCTCGCCGCGGCACTGTCCGACGGCGTGGACGCGGACACCGTGATCGACGCGCCGGATCAGGTCAGCGTGGATGGGCTCAAGGGCTGCACCGGCACCAGAGTGTTCCCGTCATACCGAGTGAGCAACGAGGGCGGCGCGTCCTACGGGCCGATCGACATGCGCACCGCGATCGCCCGGTCGGTGAACACCTACTTCGTCCAACTGGAAGAGGCCACCGGCGTGTGCGCACCCGCGGGTCTGGCCGAGCGGATGGGCCTGCGCCGCGCCGATGGCGGCCCGCTGAGTCGGGTGCCGTCCTTCACCCTCGGCGTCGACGAGGTGTCCCCGCTACGCATGTCCGAGGCCTACGCGACGTTGGCGGCCGGCGGCCTGCACTGCGCCTCGCATGCGATCACCGCCATCGAAGAACCGGACGGCACACCGTTAGCGGTGCCCGGAAACCAGTGCGAGCAGGTGATGCCCGCTTCGACCGCGGCCGGCGTCACCGACCTGCTGCGCGGGGTGATCGATGGACCCGAGGCGGGTCGCACCGGGGCCGGTGAAACCCTCGGCGACGTTCTGGCGGCCGGCAAGACCGGCACCACGGACAACGCCACCGCCGTCTGGTTCGTCGGCTACACCGACAAACTGGCAGCCGCCGTCTGGGCCGGACACCCCGATGTGTCCGCGCCGCTGCGCAACATCACGGTCGGCGACACCCAACTCGACGAGGTGACCGGCGGCAAGCTGCCCGGTCCGATCTGGGCCGACGCCATGGCCGCCGCGTTGGGCCTGCCCGCCGACCCCGCCGAACGCCGCGCCGAGGCGGACAGACGCCTGCCGGAGGTGACCCCCAGCAAAGCGCCGAACGCTACGCCCACGCCGGATCCATACCTCGACGGCCGGGTCCCCGAACCCGACGAGGTCAGCGATTGGGCCGTCCAGTACGACGACAACGGCTGGGGCGACCAGCCGGACTGGCAGCGCCGGGACTTCGGGAAGCAGCACCGGCACAAACACAATCGCGACCCGGCCCTCGACCCCTGCGACCCGAACTCCGACCGCTACGCCGACGCCTACGACTGCGACTGAGGCCGCGGTCGCTCAGACCTCGGCGGGTCCCAGCAGTCGGCCCAGCCCGAGTGAGAGGTACAGCGCGACGTATTGACCCATGGCGTGCAGC
>DASQPJ010000120.1:0-11627 GCA_035644015.1 Sporichthyaceae bacterium | reverse complement strand
TCGCCGAGCTGGTCACCAAGGCGGCCCTGCCGGCCGGTGGGGTGGCCACCGCGCGCAACTGGAACACGCTGCTCGCCCTGGTCGAGCGCACCGCCTAACGATCCTTGTTGCACATCGTTTGCGAGAGCGGGCTATAGGCAGATAGGTTCGCGGGGTGCACATGAGCGCCCGGCGGACCGCCCGACCGTCCCGTGGTGAGTGGGGCGCGATGGGTGGCATGACGGCATTCGTGGTGCTGCTGCACGTACTCGGCTGGGGCGGGCTGTTGCTCCTCGTCGTCCCGCACCACTACCAACTCGGCTCGACCGGCGTCTACGGCGTCGGCCTCGGGATCACCGCCTACACCCTTGGCATGCGCCACGCTTTCGACGCCGACCACATCGCGGCCATCGACAACACCACCCGCAAGTTGTTGACCGACGGCGGGAAGCGTCCGCTGTCCGTGGGGTTCTGGTTCTCCCTCGGGCACTCGTCTGTGGTGATGGGTCTGTGCCTGCTGCTCAGCTTCGGCGTGCGCTCGCTGGCCGGCCAGGTGCAGGACGACTCCTCCACCCTGCTGACGATCACCGGCGTCACCGGCACCGCGGTCTCCGGCGCGTTTCTCTACCTGATCGCGATCCTGAACCTGATCGTGCTGGTCGGCATCCTGCGGGTGTTCCGCGACATGCGCCGCGGCCAGTTCGACGAGGCGGCGCTGGAGGCCAAGCTCAACGAGCGCGGGTTCATGAACCGCTTCCTCGGTCGCATCACCAAGTCCGTCACCAAGCCCTGGCAGATGTACCCGATCGGCTTCCTGTTCGGTTTGGGCTTCGACACCGCCACGGAGGTCAGCCTGCTGGTGCTGGCCGGCGGCGCGGCGGCATTCCAGCTGCCCTGGTACGCGATCCTGGTGCTGCCGATCCTGTTCGCCGCCGGCATGAGCCTGTTGGACAGCATCGACGGGTGTTTCATGAACTTCGCTTACGGCTGGGCGTTCGCCAAGCCGGTGCGCAAGGTCTACTACAACATCGCGATCACCGCCCTGTCCGTGGCGGTGGCCTTCGCGATCGGCACCATCGAGCTGGTCTCGATCCTCACCGACTCCCTCGACATCACCTCGGGCCCGCTGGCGGGCATCGCGCACGTGGACCTGAACTTCGTCGGGTACGCGATCGTCACGCTGTTCGTGCTGACCTGGGTGTTGGCCTACGCGGTATGGAAACTGGCCCGCATCGAGGACCGGTTCGGTGCCCGTCTCCAGGTTGCCGACCCGCGTTCCTGACGTAACGTCAGATGTTGTTCAGCACCCGCGGGTTGGCCTGTGGGCGCAGCCACTGCAGCACCCACTTCATCTGCGACGGTTCGCCGATCGCGGTGCAGCCGATGGTCGGCACCCAGCGGCTGTTCGGCCACGAGGTGTGGTAGAAAATCCCGCTGCCCAGCCCGGCCACCGGCTCGGGACCCTGGCCCGGCACCAGTCGCGGGTGGTTGTAGTCCACCCAGAACCCGTACTGCATCGAGGGCCGCGTCCCGCCCGACCCGTCGTCCAACCAGGTGTTGTAGTACTTGCCGTGCGAGGAACTGACGTAGGAGCCGGGTAGCCGACGACGCCACGGCATCTCCCCCGGCGCCTTCGGGGTGGCAGAGAAGGTCACCGCGATGGCGTAGGCGCCCGATGGGGTGCGCCCGTCGTCCTCCCGGCGTTTGCCGACCGGAGCGAAGCCACGCGGTCCGATGGTGGACCGGAACACGGCCTTGTCGTCGCGGCCCGGCCCCTTGGCCAACCGCCAGCGGCCGTCCACCTTCTCCCAGGCCTCGGTCTGCGTGCAGTACACCCGTTGGCACCAGTGGTGCGAGCGCACGGTGCGGATGACCTGAGTGGTGTCCGCCGTAAGGCCCTTGGCCCAGGCCGGCTGCGGGTAGGAGTCCAGGACGGGCTTGCTGTCGTGCCCGCCCACAAGCGGCACCGGCAACGGCCAGCCCACCGGGGCCGCCTCGGCCGCGGGCGCAGCCGACGAGGTGCCGCCCAAGGTGCCGAAGACCAAGGCGCCGACCACCACCACCGAGCCGATCGCCCCGCCGGCCCCGGCGCAGCGCGCGCGCCAGGACAGCCGCGGACGCCGCCGCTGTCCCGGTGTCGATGCAAGCTCGCCGTTCATCCCAGGTGACGATGGACGCCGCGGAAGGGCCCGACAAGGATGCCCGGCGGGGTCGGGGACAACGTTTTGCCGCGCGCAGACGGCAATTCACCCACAAGGGGCAAGTAGTCAAGCGCCGCGCAGTACCGCCCCGGTCGCCGCGGCCGCGGCGGCCACCGCGGCGTCGCGGGCGGCGGTGGCCTCCTCGACGGTCAGCGTGCGGTCCGGGGCCCGGAAACGCAGCGCGTAGGCCAAGGACTTCTTCCCCGCCCCGACCTGCTCGCCGGTGAACACGTCGAACAGTCGGATGGCCTCGAGCAGATCGCCGGCGCCGGCCCGCAGCGCGGCCTCCACCTCGGCGGCGGGCACCCCGGCGTCCACGATCAGCGCCACGTCCTGAGTGGCGGGCGGGAACCCGGACAGGGCCGGCTCGGCCTGCACCTGCCGGCCGTGCCCGATCAGCCGGTCCAGGTCCAATTCGGCCGCACAGGTGCGAGCCGGCAGGCCGAGCGCGCTGACCACCCGGGGGTGCAGTTCGCCCGCGTGCCCGACCAGCACCGGGCCGTCGGCGCCGGCCACGTGC
This sequence comes from Sporichthyaceae bacterium, assembly GCA_035644015.1. Taxonomy (GTDB): domain Bacteria; phylum Actinomycetota; class Actinomycetes; order Sporichthyales; family Sporichthyaceae; genus DASQPJ01. The sequence goes on along the minus strand of DASQPJ010000120.1, from coordinate 8,927 downwards.
AACGCGGCACAACGCCCGGGGTGCCACGGGGCGTGCACATCGCCGCTCACCACCAGCTCGATCCCGGCGGCCCGGGCCGCCGTGCGGGCCGCGGTCAACGCGTCGGTCCAGTCGGCCGGCCGGCCCGGCCCCCACCAACCGGCGGTCTCCCGATTCCCGCACAGCGCGACCGCAATCCGGCGGGGCTGGCGGGGCAGCGCGGCCTCGGTGGCGGCGAGTTCCTCGACACTGGCCCGACGGGTGACCGGGGGGCGCGGTGCGGGCGGGGCATCCCGGCTGGGTCGGTAGACGCGGCCGACCTCGAACAGGGCGAGGTCCGTATTGCCGCGACCGACGTTGCGGCGCAGCGCGGTCAACAGCCCGGGCAGCAACGTGGTGCGCAGCAGGGGTTCGGCCTCGGAGATCGGGTTGGCCAGGCGCAGCGCGATCCGCCGGGCATCCTCGGCGTCCAGGCCCAGGGCGTCGAAATCCTTCTCGGACACGAACGGGTAGCTGAGCACCTCGACGTAGCCCGCACCGGCCAGAGCCCGGCTGACACTGCGCCGCCGGGCCTGACTGTGCGTCAGACCTCGACCGGCCGGCGCGGCGGGCAGGACCGCCGGCACCGAATCGTAGCCCTCGAGCCGGATGACCTCCTCGGCGATGTCGGCCGGGTCGGTGAGGTCGGGGCGCCAGCTCGGCGCGGTGACGGTGAGCGTGGTCCCGTCCAACGCGGTGCCGGCCCCGATCTGGGCCAGCCGCCGGGTCACCGTGTCGGCGGCGATCTCCCGCCCGGCCAGCCGGCCCGGGTAGGCCACCTCGAGGGTGATCGTGGTGGGGGCGGGCAGCATCGCCACGTCCGTGCCCGCCGCGACGACGGTGCCGCCACCCAGCTCGGCCAACAGCGCAGCGACCCGGCCCGCGGCGATCGGCGGCAGCGCGGGGTCCACGCCGCGCTCGAAGCGACGAGAGGCCTCCGAGGGCAGCTTGTGCCGGCGGGCGGCGCGGGCGATGGCGATCGGGTCGAAGTGCGCGGCCTCGATCAGCACGTCGGTGGTGGCGGCGCTGATCTCGGTGCTCGCCCCGCCCATCACCCCGGCCAGCCCGATCGGGCCGGAGTCGTCCACGATCAGCAGGTCCTCGGCGTCGAGGTCACGCACCGCGGCATCCAGGGTCTCCAGCTTCTCCCCCGGGCGGGCCCGGCGCACCCCGACCGGGCCGCGCAGCGTGGCCAGGTCATAGGCGTGCAGGGGCTGACCGAGTTCGAGCATCACGTAGTTGGTGATGTCCACGGCCAGGGAGATCGAGCGCATCCCGGCGGCCTGCAGGCGCTTCGTCATCCAGCCCGGGGACGGGGCAGTGGGGTCGATGCCGGTCACCGTGCGGGCGACGAACCGGTCGCAGCCGCTCGGGTCGTCGATGCGAATCGGGTATCCGCCCTCGCCGGCGGGCGCGTCGGTCCCCGCCGGATCGGTGAACGCAACGTCGAACGCCGTGGCCACCTCGCGGGCCACGCCACGGATGGACAGCGCGTAGCCACGATCCGGGGTGACCGCGATGTCCAGCACCTCGTCGTCGATGCCGAGCACCCCGCGGGCGTCCAGGCCGACGGCGGTGTCGGCGGGCAGCACGATGATGCCTGCGTGATCCCCGTCCGGGATGCCGAGTTCGCGCTCGGAGCTGATCATCCCGTCGGAGATGTGCCCGTAGGTCTTACGCGCGGCGATCTCGAATCCACCGGGCAACACGGCACCGGGCAGCGCCACCACGACCATGTCACCGACGGCGAAATTCCGTGCCCCGCAGACGATTCCGCGCGAACCGGCGCCCTCGCCGACGCCATCGTTGTGCTCCGGACCGACGTCCACCCGGCAGTACCGGATGTCCTTCTTCAGCTTCTCCTTCTCGCGCAGCTCCTCGATGGACAGCACCCGACCGGTGACCAACGGACCGGACAACCCGGCCGCGGCGGATTCGACGGTTTCCACTTCCAGGCCCGCGGCAACAATCCGCTCGGCGACCTGACGGCCCGTCACGTCCGCGGGCAGGTCCGGCACGAACTCGCGGATCCAGGAGATCGGCGCGCGCATCAGACCTCTACCCCGAATTGCGTGGTGAACCGGATGTCGCCCTCGACCATGTCGCGCATGTCCTCCACGCCATGGCGGAACATCAGCGTGCGTTCGATGCCCATGCCGAACGCGAACCCGGTGTAGATCTCCGGGTCCACCCCGCAGGCGATGAGCACCCGCGGATTGACCATGCCGCAGCCGCCCCACTCGATCCAGCCCTCGGAACGGCAGGTGCGGCAGGGGTTGGCGGGATCCCCCACCGAGGCACCACGGCACACGAAGCACTGCAGGTCGAACTCCGCCGACGGCTCGGTGAACGGGAAGTAGGACGGCCGCCAACGGGTCCTGATGCCGGCGCCGAACAACGTCGAGGCGAGGTGGTCCAGGGTGCCGCGCAGGTGGGCCATGGTGATGCCCTTGTCCACCGCCAGGCCCTCGATCTGATGGAACACCGGGGTGTGCGTGGCGTCCAGTTCATCGGTGCGGAACACCCGGCCGGGGTGCACCACGTAGACCGGCAACTCACGGTCCATCAGCGCCCGGATCTGGGTGGGCGAGGTGTGCGTGCGCAGCACCAGACCGTTGCTCGGCGGGTCGATGAAGAAGGTGTCCATCATGCTGCGCGCCGGGTGGTCGGGCGCGATGTTCAACGCGTCGAAGTTGAACCACTCCGTCTCCACCTCGGGGCCCTCGGCGATCTCGTAGCCCATCGCGACGAAGATGTCGGCGAGCAGTTCGGCGGTAGTGCTCAGCGGGTGTCGCGCACCGGCCGGGATGCGCTCGGTGGGCAGCGTGACGTCGACGGCCTCGGTGACCAGCACCCGGCTGTCCCGCTCGGTCTCGAGTTCGGCGGCGCGGGCGCTGAGCGCATCAGCGATGTCCTTGCGCGCCCCGCCCACCCGCTTACCGGCCTCGGCCTTGGCTGCGGGCGGCAACGCGCCGATCTCCCGGTTGGCCAGGGCCAGCGGGGAGCGGTCACCGGCCACGTCGAGGCGGACCTGCTTGAGTGCGGCCAGGTCTCCGGCCGCGGCGATCGCGGCCAGCGCCTCGGCGCGCATGCGGGCGATCTCGTCCGGCTGCAGCGGCCCGACCTCGACCGGGTCGTAGGAGGAATTGGGTGCGGACACCCGGGAATTCTATGGTCCGAGCTCCCGGGGCCGGATTCCTATGCGGCGGCGGGCAGGGTGAAACGGAACGCGGCGCCGCCATCGGCCGCGCGGCCCACGCCGATGCTGCCGCCGTGCGCCTCCACGATGCCCTTCGCGATGTACAGGCCCAAGCCCGTCCCGCCACGGCGCGGGTCACGCCAGAACCGGGCGAAGATCTGCGGGACCAACTCGGGAGGCACCCCGGCGCCCTGATCGCTGACCGTGATCGCGGCACCGTCGGTGCGGGCCTCCAGCCGGACGGTGATCAGCCCGGCGCCGTGCCGCTGCGCGTTCTCCAGCAGGTTGGCCAGCACTTGGTCGACCTTGTCCGCATCCACACTCTGCTCGACGGACTCCCCGGCGATCTCGATGCGGAACCGGTCCGGCGCCACCCCGGAAGCCACCCAGCGAGCCACCTGGCCATGGATCGTGGCCAGCAGATCAACCGGGCGCCGGTGCAGCTCCAGCCGCCCCGAATCGATGCGGGCGATGTCCAGCAACTCGGCGATCAGCCGGGCCAACCGGTCGGCGTCGGCGTCCACGCTCTCCACCAGCTCGCGGCGCTGCGCGTCGGTGAACCGGTCCCACCGGTTGAGCAGGGTGCTGGTGAAGCCCTTCACCCCGGTCAGCGGGCTGCGCAACTCGTGCGCGACGGTGGCCACCAGTTCGGCGCGGCTGCGGTCCCAACGTTCCCGGGAGGCCGCGGGGCGCAACGTGACCACGACCCGGTGCACCCGACCCAGCCGCTGCGCGCGCACGTAGGACGAGGACACCAACAGCTCACGGCCGGGGCTCAGCGCCAGCGCCCGCTCCGGGTGGCCGGTGCGAATGGCCAGCCCGCCGTACGGGTCGGCCACCGCCCACCAGTCCCGGCCGGCACGGTCGGTCAACGACAGCACGTGCGGCAGGTCCTTGCCGATCAGCTCGTCGGCGGGCAACCCGAGCATCTGCTGGGCGCGACGGTTGACCAGCACCACACGGCCGGAATCATCGGCCACGACCAGCCCATCGGGCAGTTCGTCGTAGGCGATTCGACCGTCGATCTCGTCACCGCAGGGTTGCCGCACCGTGGCAGCATCGCGCAATCCGCGGCGATCATGAGTGGTGTTTGCGTTTTCGCGACTTAACCGTTCTCACACATGAGCCGAAGTCGCATCCATTGTCATCGCGAGCGTGGTACGAAGTCAGGTCGCCCGACGTTGTGCTCGCACCGAGGCGTACAGGCAGACCGCGGCGGCGGTAGCCAGGTTCAGGCTCTCCGCGCGGCCATGGATGGGCACCGCCACCACCTGGTCGGCCAACGCGGTGATCTCCGCGGGCATACCTCGGGCCTCATTGCCGAACATCCAGACGGTGCCGGCACGCAACGCCCCGGAATCATCCAGTTCGTCCAGGTTCGCCCGGCCCGAACCATCCGCCGCCAGCACCTGCAGGCCGATCCCGCGCAGGGCCGCCACCGCCGCCGCGATCTCCACCTCCACCACCAGGGGCAGGTGGAACAGGCTGCCCGCGCTGGCCCGGACGCACTTGCTGTTGTAGACGTCCACCGTGGCGCGGCTGAGCAGTACCGCGTCGGCGCCCGCCGCGTCCGCGGTCCGGATGACCGTGCCCGCATTGCCGGGATCCCGGGCCTCGGCCAACAGCACGACCAGTCGGGGCCGGGCGGCCAGCACGGCGTCCAACCCGACGTCGAGGAATCCGCACACCGCGACCAGCCCTTGCGGGGTCACGGTCTGCGCCAGCGTGCCCATCACCTGCCCGGACACGAAGTGCACGGTGACGCCCACCGCGTACGCGGCGGCGAGCAACTCCGGGTGCCGGTCAGCCGCCTCCGCGGTCGCGAACAGTGTGGACACCGTGCCGGGCCGGGCCAACGCCTCCCGTACTGCCTGCGGTCCCTCGGCGAGGAACCGCCGGTCGGCGGTGCGGAATGAGCGCTTGGTCAGCCGGTTCGCGGCGGCGACCGGAGCCGCACGCAATGAGGTCAGTTCGCCGCCCGGCCGGGACACCGAACGGGTCAGGCCGCCGGGGCGTTGCGGTCGGCGGGCAGGGCCTGCTTGGCGAGCTCGACCAGGGCGGCGAACGCCGCGGCGTCGTTGACCGCCAGCTCGGCGAGCATGCGACGGTCGACCTCGATCTCGGCCAGCTGCAGGCCCTGGATGAACCGGTTGTAGGTCAGGCCGTTCTCCCGGGCGGCGGCGTTGATCCGCTGGATCCACAGCCGCCGGAAGTCGCCCTTGCGCTTCTTGCGGTCCCGGTAGGCGTAGGTCAGCGAATGCGAGACCTGCTCCTTGGCCTTGCGGTACAGCCGGGAGCGCTGGCCCCGGTAACCTTTGGCCTGCTCCAGGACCTCACGGCGCTTCTTCTGCGCATTTACTGCGCGCTTGACGCGTGCCACGTTGACTGACTCCTCAGTGCGCGCCGCCCGGTCAACCGGCGGCGGATCTCAATCGGGGAATGGGGCCGAGCCGGGACTATTTGCGCAGCAGCTTCTTGATGCGCGAAACGTCCGCGGGTGCCATCTCGGCGTCATTTGCCAGTCGACGGGTGCGACGGGAGGACTTGTGCTCGAGCAGATGCCGGGCATTGGCCCGCTCGCGCATCACCTTGCCGGAGCCGGTGATCTTGAAGCGCTTGCTGGCGCCGCTGTGCGTCTTGACCTTCGGCATGGTCCGGGTCTCTCCTCGATCTGATTCCTACGGCGGGCGAAACTCGTGCGGGTCAGGCCTCGGGGGCGGGCTCGGTGGCCGTTGCCTCGTGTCCCTCGTGTTCGTGGTCCTCGTGCTCGTATTCCTGGTGCTCGTGGTCCTGGTCGGGGTCCAGGGGGTCGCGGTCCTTGCGGCCGCGGGCCTCGCGTGCCTCGGCCATGGCCTCGGCCTTCTTCTTCGTCGGGGCCAACACCATGAGCATGTTGCGGCCCTCCTGACGCGGTTCGTACTCGACCACGCCGAGTTCCGCAACGTCGTCCGCCAACTTCTTGAGCAGTCGGAAGCCGAGCTCGGGTCGGGACTGCTCCCGACCGCGGAACATGATCGTGATCTTGACCTTGTCGCCGGCCTTGAGGAACCGAACGACGTGGCCCTTCTTGGTCTCGTAGTCGTGCGGGTCGATCTTCGGGCGCAGCTTCATCTCCTTGATGACCGTCTGCGCCTGGTTGCGTCGCGCCTCGCGCGCCTTCATCGCGGACTCGTACTTGAACTTCCCGTAGTCCATGAGCTTCGCGACGGGAGGACGTGCGGTGGCAGCCACCTCGACCAGGTCCAGGTCGGACTCGCGGGCCAGTTCCAACGCCTTGGCGATCGGCACGATGCCGACCTGTTCGCCGTTGGGCCCGACGAGACGAACCTCGGGTACGCGGATCCGGTCGTTGATGCGCGGTTCTGTGGTGATGAGGCCTCCTCGAAAGTTTCGGTGGACCCCGGACACGAAAAAGGCTTCCGCGTTCACGCTCGCGGAAGCCGACGACCAGGTCACCCGGGGCAAGCCGAATGCGACTTACCTCGTGACCAGGACCCGACGACCTGACGGTCGATGCGGGTGGGAGTCGGACTCCGCTTCACGCCCCGGGCCGAAAATCACCCGGGAAGGTCCTTTGCACCCTACCAGTTGCGCTGCACCGCTCAGCGCAGCCGACCGCTGGGCAATTCGCTGCCCGGTGGCAGGACCGCCAGGTCCAAGCCCCGCACCACGCGTTCCCGGAGCAACGGAAGCGCGGCGAGGGTCTGCGCGAGGTCGGTAGTCCGCCCGGCCGGGTCCGCGCACTGCCGGCTCCAGACCAGCGCCAGTACCCCATCGGCGCCCTCGCCGGGCACCAGGAACGCCGCCTCCAGATCGGCGGACTCGCTCAACGCCGAAGCCACCGCGGCGCGCACCTCGGCATCGGCGTGGGCCGGTTGTGGCAGCTCGCCGGCGGCCAGCGTGCGCAGTGCGTAGCCGTCGACGACGAAGGTGGCCGGCCCGGCCGGGTCCAGCACCAGCGCATCGGCCTGTTCGAACAGGGCGGCCTCGCAGGCCCGCGACCCGGTGATCGGCAACGGCCGGGCCGCCGCATGCCACGCCACCAGGGCGGCCACCGAGGTGAAGGCGGGCAGCGCGACGGTGCCGGCCTCGGACCGGATGGTCACCACGGCCATGTCCGTGCTCTTCTCGGCGCCGCGCTCGTCCACCCCGTCGAGGATCGCCACGATCGGCACCAGCACCCGCGCGTCGCGCAGCAACGCCCAGACCGGCTCCGCCCGCCCGGCCGCCAGCGCCGCGGCCAGCGCGGGATCCGCCGCCCCGGTGTCATCCGGGAAATCGGGGTCGGACAGCACGCGCTCCACGAGCGGCGACCCTACGTTGCGAAGAGTTATCGTCTGCCTACCTGTCCCCCCGCCGTTCCGTGGCGGGGGGACAGGCCTTTTCCGATGACACCTGCGCTGCGACACGTTCCGTGTGCCGCGTTCGCGGTGATCGGTCAGGGCAGCGGGAGCACCGTCCGGCCCGCCGTTTCGTTGGTCACCAGGGTGATCGCGACGTAGAAGCACAACAGCGCGTCGATGATTCCCAGCCAACCCCCGGTCTTGTTCCACCCGGTGCCATTGCTCGCGAAGGCCCCGAACGACAGGGCGAAGAAGACCAGCGCCAGCAACGCCTGCTGGGTCAGGATCACCTTGGACACCCAGATCAGTGGGACACACAGCCCCAGGGACATCACGCCCCAGATGAACAGGTACGTGCCGAAGGCGTCGCCGAACCCGCCCGCCCCGGCGGCCTTCACCAGGCCACCCGCGGTGAACTGCAGCAGAATGCCCGCGGAGAGCCAGAACGCTCCGTACAGGCAGCCGATCACGCCGGCGATCATGATCCCGGCGCGGAAGTTCAGCAGCCCGCCGGCGAAGATCGCCAGCGACCCGACGCTGAACGCGACCGGGATGACGATGCCGGTAGCGGCCGGGTCGAACAGTTCGGCCTTGGCCGCCGAGAGCAGGCCGAGCACGATGCTCAGCGCACCCAATTGGAGGGAGATTCCCGCCGGGAACTTCGGGTAATAGATGCCGGAACCGTCGTTGACGATGACCGGCGAGACATTTGGTGGCGCTTCCAGAACAGCTGTCATGGCACTCCTCAGATCACGCGAACACGACAGCCTGACTCCATCCAGATCCGATTTCCGAACGATGGAATCCGGAACAAATCCCGGTAACGCGGCGCCACTCCCGTCACACCCGAGAACGCCCCACGTGTCCTGAGTCGCACGGTCGGCTGAGCACCCACCGAACGGGTATCTCCCGGTCATGACCGCACCCGACCCAGTCCCGCCCACGCCCGTGCCACCGAGCCCCGTCCCGCAGCCGGACCTTCCCGAACCGTCCCCGCCGGGCCCCGATCCGGTACCCCCGGTGCCCAGCCCCGACCCGATGCCGGCGCCACTGCCGGCCTGAGTCACCGGCCCGGGTCACCGGCCGGCTGATCCGGTGTCAGCGTGTGCACCAGACGGGCCAGTTCGCGGGCGGACTCCACCGCGGCCGGGCCATCGGAGGCCTGAATGCCCATCGCCGCAAGGGTTTCCCCGTCGGAGAGGTCCAGGTAGGCCCACGGGTCACCGGGGCGGAACCGCACCGCGAGAACCTCGCCCCAGGCCAGCGTGCGGCTGCGGAACAGGTTGCGCACCTCCAGGTGGTCCCGGCCGGCCACGATGCGGACCGAGGCGTGCTTGTGCAAGAACCAGGAGATCCCGACGGCGAAG
>DASQPJ010000119.1:0-20969 GCA_035644015.1 Sporichthyaceae bacterium | reverse complement strand
CTACTGCTCGAGGAAGACGAGCTGCTGCTCGGCGACGGGCTGCTGGTCCCGCTACTGCTGCTCATCGACGAACCGCTGCTGCTCGGCGCGGCGGTCGCCGCATCACCGGTGCTGGCCATGGACATCGTGCCCATGTCCATGCCGCTCGTGCCCATGCCACTCGTGCTCCCGCCGGAGGAACCGGAGGCCGCATGGTCGTCGCCATTGTCCTTGTCGACCGCGTTCGGGTTGTGCAGGTCAAGGGTGGGCGCCGGGTGCGCGGGCTCCGGGGCCCCATCCGCGGACTGCTCGATCCAGCGGACCACGTCGCCGTTGCTATAGGTCTGCAACGCCTTGAACACGATCTTGTCCGCGGTCGGCAGTGTGCCGACCGTGATCGGGAACTCCTGGTCGTTGTCCCCGGTGATCGAACCGCCGGAGAACACGATCTGGGTGCTGCTGACGTCGGCCTTCCAGCCGGACGGAGCCGTCGCGGTGACCCCGGTCAGTGGGGTGTCGGCGGGCAGATCGATCTCCACCTTGGTGGTGGACGCGTTGGACTCCTCGTTGGGCACCTTGAACACCACAGTGGCGTCGCTGCCACCGGGCTTGGCATCCGCACTGTGCACGGTGACGTGCGCCAAGGCACCGCCGGCCGCGGTCAGCACGAGCGCCGCAGCACCCGACGCCGCCACCGCGGCACGGGCCGACCAACGACCGCGGGAGTGAATGGGACGGACAGGAGTGACACGGGGGATAGTTCGCATAGGACTCTTCCTCGCCTCCGACCAGGTACAACCTGTTTCTGGCGGTACCCCCCGACCGGTTTCCAAACCCAGAAGTCGTCCGATTTGGCCCGTTGGTTCCTCTTCCGTCGGGCCAATTTTCGCCTCTTCACCTGCCCAAATGCATCTGACGTTACGTCAGTTCCCATACCCGTACGAGGTATGGGTTAGTCGATCAAATTGACTGACTGTCAGATCTGAATGGAACCACGGCGGTCCGGCCGGCGACCCATGCATCGTGGGCAAGCAAGTGGCACGACGGGGTTGGGTGCTGTGGCTGCGCCGGCTGTTGGTCGTATTGGGTGCGGTACAGACCGGCATCGGGTTCAGCGATCTGCAGCGCCCAACCCACGCCCTCGGAGAACTCGCCACCTGGCAGGTGGCCTCCGCGGTAGCGCTGCTGAGCATGGCCCGGCGGCCGGCCACCGCCGAGGCGCTGCTGCCGACCATGGCCTGCGTGACCGTGCTGACCGTGTTCGTCAGCCTGCGCGACATCGCGGACGGGCGGACCTCTGCTGCAGGGGAACTCCCGCATGTGTGGCTGGTCGCCGGGTTCGCTGCCGCCGTGGCCCTGTGGTTGGCCAATGGCTGTGGCGACTCACATGTACAGGTGGTCGCCGAACGTGTCGAACTTGATCCGGGACAACGAGATGTCGCGGTTCAACGCCCGGTCGATCGTGCCGCGCACCATTTCCGGTGACCCGGCGATGTAGATGTCATGGTCGACCCAGTCGCCGTGACGGAAGGCCACATCGGCGATCAGGCCCTTCTCGCCGGAGTACCGGTCATCCTCGGAGACCGCGGCGACCACGCTCAGCCAGGTGTGCTGGCGAGCGAGCGCTTCCATCGCGGGCAGGTCGTAGAGGTCCTCGGGCCGACGACCACCGATGAACAGGTGCACTCGGCGGTACCAATTCCACCGGGCCATGTCCTCGACGATCGACTTCATCGGCGCCAACCCGGTGCCACCGGCGATCAGCACCAGGTCCCGGGTCGAGGTGCGGTCGGCGACCATCGTGCCGGTGGCGTGCCCCAACCGGATCACGTCGGCCGGGCGGGCGTGGTTCACCAGCGCGTAGCTGACCCAGCCGGCCGGGATGGCCCGCACGTGGAGCTCGAACAGGTTGTCCTCGCGCGGCGCGTTGGCCATCGAGAACCAGCGCCACACCCGCGGCCACCACGGCGTCTCCACCGAGACGTACTGGCCGGCCTCGAACGGGAACGGCTGGTCGGGACGGATGGTCAGCACGGCGAGGTCGCGGGCGCGCAGCTCGTGGGAAACGATCTCGGCCAGCCACCAGTCCGGGGTGTCCAGCGCGGCCCGACGCGCGGCCTCGATCATCGCCTGGGCGGCCAGGCTGTACGCGCCCACCCACGCCGCTTCGATCTCCTCGGTCCAGGCTTCCCCGGAGTACCGCTTGAGCGCGGCGATCAGCGCGCGCCCGACGGCCTCGTAGTGCGCGGGCTTGGCGCCGAACTTGCGGTGGTCACGACCGAGCTGCTCGAGGAAGTTCAGCAGGAACTCCGGGCGGTCCGCGCTCTGCACGATGCGCACCAGGGCGTAGAAGAAGCGTTCGCGCTGTTGGTCCATGGCGGGCGGGAACATCTCGCGGGTGCCCGGGTTCTCGATGAACAGGCGCGAGTAGAAATAGTTCGCCATCTTGTCGGCGACCGGCTCGACAAGGTCGAAGCTTTCCTTGATCAGGCGCGATTCCAACACGGCCATTCCGGCTCGAACCTCTCCTCAGACGGCGGACAGAATCCTGCCGCAGCGTCTCCGACGATACCCCGATGATCGCCACGAGCTCCGGGTTTGCGCCGTTCGGGCGGCCGTCCCACCTGCACCAACGCCACGCGATGCGGACGAATCGGGCATGCTGGTGTCCCGCGGCGAGCACGGAGCGGAATGGACCAACTCAACGCCCTCGACCAGCAGTTCCTGGCCGTGGAGAACGCCACCCACACCGGCCACGTGGCCGGGGTGTACCTGCTCGATCCCAGCGCGCTGCCCGCCGGGCGAGTCGAGCCGGCCGCCCTGCGGGCGCTGATCGCCGAGCGGCTGCCCCTGATGCCGCCGATGTGTCGGCGTCTGATCGAGGTGCCCTGGGGACTGGATCGGCCCTATTGGATCCGGGCGGAACCCGACCTCACCCAGCACGTCCGCGAGCACACCGTCGACCCACCCGGTGACGAGCGGGCGCTGACCGGGCTGATCGCCGCGCTGCACTCCCGGGCCCTGAGCCGGGAGCATCCGCTGTGGGAGCTGCACCTGATCCACGGGCTGGCCGAGGGCCGCCAGGCGGTCTACGGGAAGGTGCACCACGCCACCGTCGACGGCATTTCCGCCGGGGCGATGCTGGCCACCCTGCTGGACCGCACGCCGGCCGGCCCGGGCGCGCCCGCGCCGGCCCCCGGCCCCGCCGGGTCCAGCGAGGCCGCCCCGCACCGCCGCGACCTGGTGCGTCGCGGCCTGAAGAACCTTGCCGGATACCCCGGCCGCTCGGTGCGCTCCGGGGCGCGCCTGCTGCCCCATTTCGATGATTTACCCGGCGCGAACCGGATCGCCGGCTCCGCCGGAATCGCGGCGATGGCCGACCGCGCCGCACGCCTGGTGAAGCTGCCCGGCCGGCCGGCGGACGTGCCTGCGCGGCGCCGGTTGCGGGTGCCGCCCACCCCATTCAACGCCCCGATCAGCGCCCGCCGGGTGGTGGCCTTTTCCTCCATCCCGATCCGCGAGGTCCGCGCCGTGCGTACCGCCCACGGGTGCAGCGAGAACGACGTGGTGCTCGCGATCTGCGCCGACGTGCTACGCCATTGGCTGGTCACCCACCATGCGCTGCCGGACCGCCCGTTGGTGGTCGGCGTCCCGGTCTCGTTGCGCGGCCGGGCGGCGGATGCCTCCGCGGGTGGCAACCAGATCTCGCTGATGATCGCCCCGTTACCGACCGACCGACTGGATCCGGCGGCGCGGTTGCGCGCCGTGGCCGAGGCGATGCTGGTGGCCAAGCGCCGGCAGACCGCGATGCCCGAGGACTGGCTGTCCGACGTCACCGATCTGGTGCCCGCCATGTTCGCCGGCGTGGCCGCACGCAGGGTGGGCCGGGTCCTGCACGGCGCGGGCCGCCACCCGGTGAACCTGCTGATCTCGTATGTGCCCGGCCCGCACATCCCGCTGTACCTGGCCGGCGCCCGGATGGTGGCCCACTATCCGGTCTCCGCGATCTCCGATGCCTTCGGCGCACTGAACATCACCGTGGTCGGCCACGACGGGGACCTGGACTTCGGCTTCGTGGCCTGCCCACGACTGGTGCCCGACCTGGCGGAGCTGGCCGCGCGGGTGCCGGGCGCGCTGGCCGACCTACGGGCGGCGGCTCTCGGCTGAGCGCGCGGTGCGGGTGATCGCATCCCACAGCACCGGCCACAGCTCCATCGGCATGTCGTGCCCCATGCCGGGCACCAGCACCAACTCCGCCCCCGGGATTGCCCGCGCCGTCGCCTTGCCACCACTGACGTGGATCAACGGGTCGGCGGTGCCATGGATCACCACGGTGGGCACCCGGATGTTCCCCAGCGCCGCAGTGCGGTCCGGGGAGGCCACGATCGCCGAGATCTGCCGCATGGTGCCCGCCGGGTTCAGCCCGCGCCGGTAGGTGCGCCGCGCCCGGTCTGCCTGGCGTGGGACGGCCGTCGGCATGAACCGCCGCGTGCCGATGCGTCGATAGCCGGCCACACTGCGCTCGACGTAGGCCTCCTCGCCGGGCGGCCAAGCGGCGAACATCCGGGCCAGGATCCGCGGCGCCACCCAGCCCACCTTGCGGGAACCGGTGGTGGACATCATCGAGGTCAGCGACAACACCCGGTCCGGGTGATGGATGGCGACCTCCTGGGCGATCATCCCGCCCATGGACACCCCGACCACGTGCGCGCGGGCCACCCCGAGGTGATCCAACAGGCCCACCGTGTCATCGGCCATGTCCGCCAACAGGTACGGCTGCGCGGTGTCGCGGCGCAGCCACGACTTGATCAGTCGCCCGGTCCCGGACATCGCCTGGGACAGCCCGGCATCGCGATTGTCGAACCGGATCACCCGGAACCCGCGCCCCACCAAGCCCTGACAGAACTCGTCGTCCCACCAGATCAACGGCCCACCCAGGCCCATGATCAGCGCCACCACCGGCCGATCGGGCTCGCCGAGTACCTCGTAGCACAGCCGGACGCCGTTCACCTCGGCGAAGGATTCCCCCACGACTCCACAGGGTAGCTCCGGAGTGGCGCCGAAACGATCACTGTCTGTCCTGAGACGATCACGTATCGCACACGAATGACGGCTGCCATTCGGGATATGTGTGACTTACTCTCGAACGAGCACCGCCGTGGGCGCCCGCCCCACGGCCGGGGCACAGGAGCCCGCCGCGATGAAGATCGGCCATTTGCCACTGCCGCACTTCGCGTTGCCCTGGCCGAACACCGAGACCCACCCGGCGCTGTGCGCCGACGGGTTCACCCGGCCCAGCAGCGCCCGCGCCCTGCTCGACGAGCGGCGCGCGGTGCGAGAGATGGCCGCGCTGATGCGCGACCCGGTGTTCCGCGGTACCGGCGCGCCCGCGGGCGACGGCCGGCCGGTGATGCTCATCCCCGGCTTCGGCACCGGTGACATCTCGATGACCCTGCTGTCCCGCTGGCTGGCCCGCAACGGCTGGGCCACGGTGCCCTCCCGGGTGCACCTGAACATCGGCTGCGCCCGCCAAACCATGGACCATTTGGTACGCCGCGCCGAGCTGGTCGCGCTGAGCCACGGCGCCCCGGTGACGCTGATCGGTCACAGCCTCGGCGGGGTATTTGCCAAGGCCGTCGCGGTGCGCCGGCCGGAGGTCGTGTCCGCGGTGGTCACCTTGGGCAGCCCGCTGTTGGCGCCCACCGCGGCGCACCGCATCCTCCTCGCCGACGTGGCCATGCTGACCGCACTGAGCCGGTTCGGCGTCGGTCGGCTGGGTGCGCGACGCATCGGCACCGGTCGACCGGGCAGCAACTCTCTGATGGCCTCGGACTGCGTACGCGGTGAGTGCGCCCACGCCGCCTGGCAGGAACTGCACGCCCCGTTCCCCACCCGCGTCGCGTTCACCTCGGTGTACTCCCGCAGCGATGGGCTGATCGATTGGCACGCCTGTTTGGACCCGGCTGCCGAGGCGGTCGAGGTGGAGTCCAGCCACTGCGGCATGGCGGTGAATGCGGCGGTCTATCGGGCGCTCGCCGTGCGCCTCGGGGCCGCCGCATGAAGCCGCGTGCGCTACCCGCTGCCGGCATTTTGTCCGGTTTGCAGGAAATGTCCCCGCGAAAGTCGCATAACGCGCAGGTCGGACGGGGAGTTTTACACAGATGCGACGTGGCCGACATCACGAATGCGATAGGCAAGACCCCTGCACAAATCGCAGCATCAGGCAGCAGTCGCCCGGGGGGCCGTATGAGAACTCCGCTTAAGCTCCTCATCGGCGGGACCGCGGTGCTCAGCCTGGTCGCCGGGGTCACGGCGACCGTGCCCGGTACGGCGGCGGCTGCGGCCGGCGCGGCCGGTGCTGATCAGGGCATCGTGCGCGACGCCCTGGCTGCGCTGCGGGACAACGCCGCACGGTTGGGCTTCGACACCGACCAACGCGGCGCGCAGGGCCTGGGAAAGCAGTACCGGGTCACGGTTACCGACGTCATGCATGACGCCAACGGCGCCCAGCACGTGCGCATGGACCGGACCTTCGCCGGCCTGCCGGTGCTGGGCGGCGACTTCGTGGTGCATCGCGCACCGGACGGCCGATGGATCGGGGCCAGCGCCACCCTGCACCGCTCGTTGGACACCCTGGCCCTGTCCCCGGTCCTCGATCGGGCGACGGCAGTGCTGGACGCCGCAGTCGGTACCGTCACCACCCTGGCCGCCACCGCGGGCGCCCCGGAACTGGTGATCGATGCCCGACACGGCGCGCCCGCGCTGGCCTGGGACGTGGCGACCATCGGCACCCAGCCCGACGGCACCCCCAGCCGTCTGCACAGCTACGTGGACGCGATAACCGGCGCGGTGCGCTTCCGGAACGAGACAGTGCAGACCCTGCGGGAGACAAGCGCACCGACCATCCTCACCCCGCCGCCGAGCAGTACCCGGGACCGTTCCCCGAGCGATTTCGTGCGATCCATGGGCGCCACCAACGCGAACGGCAAGGGTCGGTCGCTTTACGACGGCGAGGTCCCGCTGCACACCTCGTTCCTGGACAACGTGTTCGCGCTGAAGGACCTCACCCGCGGCGGCGCTTACACCGCGGACGCCGAAGACGCCGCGGACAACTGCCTGTCCTTGGCCATCCCGATCTGCACCTCCAACGCGCCCACCAAATTGTTCACCGACGAGGACAACTCCTGGGGCGACGGCACCCAGAGCAGCCGGCAGACGGTTGCCGTGGACGCGCAGTACGGCAGCAACATGACGTGGGACTTCTACAAGAACTTCTTCAAGCGCTCGGGCGTGGCCAACGACAACGTGGGCGTGTACAGCCGCGTGCACTACGGCCACCACTACGCCAATGCGTTCTGGAGCGACGACTGCCAGTGCATGACCTACGGCGACGGTGACGGCAAACTGCTCGGCCCGCTGGTGTCGTTGGACATCACCGGGCACGAGATCACCCACGGCGTCACCTCGCGCACCGCCAAGCTCAGTAATGACGGGGAGTCAGGTGGCCTGAACGAGGCCAACAGCGACATCTTCGGCACCATGATCGAGTTCTACGCGCACAACGCCAAGGACGTGGGTGACTACCTGATCGGCGAGACCTCCTTCGTCCACGCCAAGGACAGCCACGGCAAGTACAACGCGATCCGTTTCATGGACGAGCCGAGCCGGGACAAGTCCTCTCCGGACTGTTGGAACAACGCGCTGGGCCAGTTGGACGTGCACCTGTCGGCCGGCGTCGGCGACCACTTCTTCTACCTGCTCTCCGAAGGGAGTGGGAAGAAGACGATCAACGGCGTTCCGTACGACAGCTCGACCTGCGACGGCAAGGTCGTCAAGGGCATCGGCCGCGATGCGGCCGCCAGGATCTGGTACCAGGCACTGACCCGCTACTTCACCTCCGGCACCGATTACGCCGCGGCACGCGGCGCGGTAGCCACCGCCGCGACCGACCTGTTCGGCCCGACCTCCAAGGAATTGTCCGCGGTCAACGCCACCTGGGACGCGGTGAACGTCCACGTGGACGACGAGCCGTCCGCGTTGTTCGGACCCACCCCTTAGCTACCTGATACACCGTCAACTACAGCGAACGGGGCCGCTCCCGAAGGAGCGGCCCCGTTCGCGTGTGCAGTGTCCTCAGCGGCGACGGGCCCTGCGTACCCCGAGCACCAGGATCAGCAGCGCGACCACCGCGGCCACCGGAGCCAACCGCTTGAGCACCGGAGCCCCGGACACACCGAGCAGGTCGATGGCTTCGGGCTCGGCCCGGGTCACCGCCGGCTTGCTTTGCGGCGTCGTCGCGGCGGCCGAGCCGGCAGTGTCCGCCCCGACCGGTTCAGCTTTTGGGGAGATCTGCTCCGACAGGCAGTCGGTGAACATCCCCAGCAGCTTGTTGCTGACGTCGATCATGACTCCGCGGCCGAACTGCGCCGGACGCCCGGTGATCGCGAGGTCGGTGGACACGTTGACCTTCGTCTCGTCCCCGGAACCCTTGAGCACCGCGGTGATCGTGGCCGCCGCGGTGCCCGCGCCCTTGGCCTCCTTGCCGGAGGCCTTGATCACCAGCCGACGGTTCTCCTCGTCCTTCTCGATGAAGGACGCGGTGCCGCCGTAGGTGACCGTGATCGGGCCGACCTTGACCTTCACCCGACCGTCGAACTCATCCCCGCGTACCTCGTCGAGCACCGCGCCGGGCATGCACGGCGCGAGACGTTCGACATCGAGCAGCACATCCCAGGCCTGCTCAACGGGGACTGGAACAGTGAATTCGTGTTCGAGTTGCATGCCGATATTCCCTTCCTAAGCTGATGCCAGAAAGCCTAGGACAGCCCGGCGGCTGCTTTGACCGCACGGTGAGTAAGCACACGCGCCAATTCCTCGCGGTAATCGGCTTGTGCATTCTGATCCGAGGCCGGGCGGGTGCCCTCCGCGGCGAGTTGCGCCGCGCCGTGCACGGCCCGATCGGTTGCCTCCGCGCCGGACAGAGCCTGCTCGGTGGCCGCGGCCCGCAGGTGAGTACTGCCCATGTTGGTCAGCGCTACCCGGGCCTCGGCGATGTGGCCGTTATCCCGGCGCACCGCCGCCGCCACCCCCACGATCGACCAGGCCTGCGCGACCCGGTTGAACTTCTCGTAGTGGGTGCCCCAGCCGGCGCCGAGCTTCGGCACCCGGATCGAGGTGAGCAGCTCGTCCTCGGCCAGCGCGGTCTCCAGGTAGTCCAGGAAGAAGTCCGCGGCGTCCACGGTGCGGCTGCCGTTGGGCCCGACCAGCGTCATCTGTGCCCCGTACACCAGGGCCACGCCGGGCAGGTCACTGGCCGGGTCGGCGTGCGCCAGGGCGCCGCCGAGGGTGCCGCGGTGGCGGACCTGCGGGTCCGCCACGGTGCCGGTGGCCTGCGCCAACAGCGGGGCGTGCTGGAGCACCAACGGGTCATGCAGAACCTCGTGGTGGGTGGTCATCGACCCGATCACCAGCGCGTCGCCGTCATCGCGCACGCCGCGCATCTCGGCGACCTTGCTGACGTCCACCACCAGTTCCGGGTTGGACAGGCGCAGCCGCAGGATCGGGATGAAGCTCTGGCCACCGCCGAGCACCTTGGCGTCGTCGGAGCCCGCCAACGCGGACACCGCCTCGGCGACCGAGGTCGCCCTGACGTAGTCGAACAGGGACGGGATCATGATGCGGCACCTCCGTGCGGGTGGGCCTGCTTGGCCTCGTGGACGGCGCGCCACACGCGCTCGGGGGAACAGGGCATCGCAATGTCGTTGATGCCGAAGTGACGCACCGCGTCCACGATCGCGTTGACCACGGCCGGAGTGGAGGCGATACAGCCCGCCTCGCCGACGCCCTTGGCCCCGATCGGATTGTCCGTGGACGGGGTCTCGGTGCGGTCGGTGGTGTAGCTGGGCAGGTCCGCCGCGGACGGGACCAGATAGTCCACGAAGGAGCCGGTGGTCAGGTTGCCGTCGGAGTCGTAGATCCCCTCCTCGAACATGGCCTGGGCGATGCCCTGGGCGATGCCGCCGTGCACCTGACCCTCGACGATCATCGGGTTGACCACGGTGCCGACGTCGTCCACCGCGACGTACTTGCGGATCTTGGAGAACCCGGTCTCGGTGTCCACCTCGATCGCGCACAGGTGCGTGCCGTGCGGGTAGGACAGGTTGATCGGGTCGAAGGTGTAGGCGCTGTTCAGGCTGGGCTCCATCCCGTCCGGGATGTTGTGCGCCAGGTGCGTGGCGAACGCGCACTCCTGAATCAGCATCTTCGAGCCCGGCGAGCCCTTCACGCTGAACACGCCGGCGTTGAACTCGAGGTCGTCCGGGTCGCACTCCAGGGTGTGCGCGGCGACCCGGCGGGCCTTGGCGATCACCTTGTCGCAGGCCTTGACGATCGCCGAACCGCCGACCACCAACGACCGGGAGCCGTAGGTGTCCAGGCCCTGCGGAGAGCTCGCGGTGTCCCCGGCGAGCACATCGATGTCCTCGAACGGAATGCCGAGCTTGTCCGAGACCAGTTGCGACCACGAGGTCAAGTGGCCCTGCCCATGCGGGGTGGAGCCGGAGATCACCTGGATCTTGCCGGTGATGGTCACCCGGATCTCCGCACGCTCCCAGCCACCCGCGCTCACGTTGAGCTGACCCAGCGCGCGGCTGGGCGCCAGCCCGCAGGCCTCGGTGAACGTCGAGACGCCGATGCCCAACTGCACCGGGTCCTTGCTCTCCCGGCGCTGCTTCTGCTCGGCGCGCAGCTCGTCGTAGCCGAACAGCTCGACGGCCCGCGCGGTGGCGGCCTCGTAGTTACCGGTGTCGTACACCGATCCGGAGATCGTCGTGTACGGGAACTCCTCGTGCTTGATCCAGTTCTTCTCCCGCAGCTTGAGCGGGTCCATGCCGAGGTGGGCGGCCAACTCGTCCATGATCCGCTCGGCACCGAAGGTGGCCTCTGGGCGCCCCGCACCGCGGTAGGCGTCGGTCGGGCACTTGTTGGTGAAGACGGTCTGGCAGTTGAACTGGTAGCCCTCCATCTTGTAGATGGCGTTGAACATCGCCGCGCCGAACAGCGGGACGCCCGCGGTGAACAGCCGCAGGTAGGCACCCAGGTCGGCGATCAGGTCGACCTTCATGCCCAGCAAGGTGCCGTCGGACTTCGCGGCCACCTCGATGTCCTGGATCTGGTCCCGGCCGTGGTGCACGGTCTGCATGGACTCGGAGCGGGACTCGTTCCACTTCACCGGCAACTGCAGCCGCTTGGCGATCAGCAGGGAGATGATCTCCTCCGCCGAGCAGGCGACCTTGGAGCCGAAACCGCCACCGACGTCGGGGGCGATCACCCGCAACTTGCTCTCCGAGACCCCGGTGATCAGCGCCAGCAGCACGCGCAGCACGTGCGGGATCTGGGTGGAGGAGTACATGGTGAAGTCGTCCACCGTGGGGACGACGACGACGGCGCGCGGTTCCATCGCCGAGGGGATCAACCGCTGCTGGCGGAAGCGCCGCTTGATCACCACGTCGGCCTTGGCCTTGGCCGCCTCGTAGGAGTCGCCCGGCGTCTGCAGGTGGTAGCACTGGTTGGTGCCCAGCGCCTCGTGCACCAGCGCCGAGCCATCCGCCGTGGCGGCCTCGAGGTCGGTGATCGCGGGCAACGCGTCGTAGTCCACCGAGATGGCCTCGAGCGCGTCATTGGCCTGGTAGCGGGTCTCCGCGACCACCACCGCGACCGGCTCGCCGACGTAGCGCACCTCGTCGGTGGCCAGCGGCGGGTTGAGCGGCTTCTTCATGTCCGGGTGGCAGGTCCACGCGTCGGCCATGAAGCCCATCTCGGCGCCGAAGTCAGCGGCGCTGTAGACCGCGATCACGCCCGGGTAGGACTTCGCCGGGCCGGTGTCCACGGAGATCTTCGCGTGCGCGATCGGGCTGCGCAGGTACGCCAGGTGCACCATGCCGGGCATCTGGATGTTGTCCACCCACTTGGTCCGCCCGGTGATGAGGTGAGCGTCCTCCTTGCGGCGCAGTGGCTGCCCGAAGACGGTGTCCGTCTTCGCCTCGGTGGTCGTCATACCGTCACCCCCGCGCTGCCGTTGGCCATGGTCGCGGCGCAGGTCTGCACCGCGCGCACGATGTTGTGGTAGCCGGTGCAACGGCAGAGGTTGCCCTCGATGCCCTCGCGGATCTCGTGCTCGCTGGGGTTCGGGTTGTTGTTGAGCAGATCGACGCAGGCCATGATCATGCCCGGCGTGCAGTAGCCGCACTGCAGGCCGTGGCACTCCCGGAAGGCCTCCTGCATCGGGTGCAGCTCGGTGTCCACCGTGCCGGCCAGGCCCTCGATGGTGAGCACATCCGACCCATCGGCCTGCACAGCGAGCACCGAGCAGCTCTTCACTGACTGGCCATCGAGGTGCACGGTGCAGGCGCCGCAGTTCGAGGTATCGCAGCCGACGACGGTGCCGACCTTGCCCCGCACATCGCGCAGATAGTGGACGAGCAGCAGACGGGGCTCCACCTCATCGCTGCGTGATACTCCGTCGACTTTGACGGTGATCTGGGCCATTTTTAAGCTCTTTCTCTGGACGGAATTCACCGCGGAACCGTGTGAGAACTCAACACTAGGCACCGGCAAGAATGCTGCACCAGAGGGCCTTCGCCACACTCGCCATACCCTCGCAATTGCTAGCACATTCACATCAAATAACTGGTGATTGCCGGCACTCTGGCCACAGTCCTCCCCAACCGTCGGCGGCGAACTCGATTGCCCCCGGGCGCACCCACCGGGCAGGGTGGTCCGATGCGGTCGGCGACGCGCCCGGAACAGCCCGCCCGGTTCCTCACCGCCGGGTTGGTGGCCGCTTGCCTGGGCTACTTCATGGTCATCCTGGACACCACGATCGTGAACGTGGCGTTGCCCGCGGTGCAGGCGGATCTGCACACCGATCTGGCCGGACTGCAGTGGGTGGTGGACGCCTATCTGGTGGTCCTGGCCGCGGGCATCCTCACCGGCGGCGCGCTGTCCGACCGATGTTCCGCGCGGACCGTGTTCTGCTGGGGCGTCAGCTTGTTCACCGCGGCCTCGGTGGCCTGCGGGATGGCCCCGACCAGCGCATGGCTGATCGCCTCGCGCGCCGCACAGGGCGCCGCCTCGGCAATGCTGGTGCCGTCCTCGTTGGCGCTGGTCCGCGCCGAGTACAGCGACATCGGCCTGCGCCGCCGGGCTATCGGGATGTGGGCGACGATCGCCGGCATCGCCGCGGCGGGTGGTCCGGTGGTCGGCGGGCTGGGCGTGGACCTGTGGTCCTGGCGCTGGGTGTTCTTCGTCAACGTGCCCTTCGGGTTGCTGTGCCTGGCGCTGACCTCCCGCCATGTGCCGCGCAGCAACGGCATCCCGCGGGCGTTGGACCTGCGCGGCCAGGTGCTCGCGGTGTTGGCGCTGGGCGCGTTGGCGGTGACCCTGATCGAGGGCGCACACACCGGGGCCACCCCATTCGTGGGTGCCGCAGGGTGCGTATGCCTGGCCGCGGGGGCGGCATTCGTGTTCACCGAACGACGCGTGCCGGAACCCATGCTGCCCTTGGGCCTGTTCCGCGATTCGACGTTCGCCGGTGGGGCGGCGATCGGGCTATTGATCAACTTCGGCTTCTACGGCGGGCTGTTCGTCATCAATCTGTACTTCCAGCAATTGCGCGGCGCCTCACCGCTGCAGGCGGGGCTCGCGGTGCTCCCGCAACTCGGCTCGATCATGGCCGGTTCCAGTGTTTCCGCGCGGATCAGTGCGCGCGCCGGTGGGCCCCGCTTCAGCATTCTGCTCAGCCTGAGCTGTCTGGGTATCGGGTTCTCCGGGGTGCTGCTCGCCGGGGCCCACACGCCTTACGTCGCGCTGATCGTGCCGTTGGCGTTGACCGGGTTCGGCATGGGCGTGGTGATGCCGGCGGTCACCGCGGCGTTGACCGACGCGGCCCCCCTACATCACGCCGGACTGGCCTCCGGGGTGATCAATTCCGCGCGACAAAGTGGCAGCGTGATCGGCGTCGCGCTGCTCGGCGGTCTGGTGGCGCGGCTGGACAACTTCGTGCTCGCGGTGCGCCTGGCCATCGGGGTGGCCGCGATGGGCTTCTTCCTCGGGGTGCTGATCGCCGCACTCACCGTGCGCCAGGTCCGCACCGCGAGAACGACGACGGTGTTGAGCCGGCCGCCGGTGACGGCCGGCTCAACCGGCGGCCGGCTCCCGGTGGATCGCGCCCTGCGTGGTGCGCAACTTGGCACCACTACCGCCCCAGCGTTGGCCGATGATCTCCGCGGCGATTGATATCGCGGTCTCCTCGGGGGTGCGCGCGCCCAGGTCCAACCCGATCGGCGAGAAGAGCCGGGCGAGCTGTTCCTCCGACACACCTTCCTCGCGGAGGCGGGCCAGCCGGTCGTCATGGGTGCGCCGGGAACCCATCGCACCGATGTAGCCGGCCTCGGTACCCAGCGCCAGCTTGAGCACCGGCACGTCGAATTTGGGGTCGTGGGTGAGCACGCAGATCACCGTGCGCCCGTCGATGGCGTGCTCGACCTCCAGTTGCTTCTCCAGGTACCGGTGCGGCCACTCCACGATGACCTCGTCGGCCTGCGGGAAGCGCTTGGCGGTGGCGAACACCGGACGGGCGTCGCACACGGTCACCCGGTAACCGAGGAACTTGCCCGCCGCAGCCACCGCGGTGGCGAAGTCGATCGCCCCGAACACCAGCATCCGCGGCGGCGGGGAGTAGGACTGGATGAACACCGCGAGCTCGTCGCCGCGCCGTTCCCCCTCCGGCCCGAAGTGCAGGATGCCGGTGTGGCCCTGGGAGAGCTGACCCCGGCCGTCGTCGGTCACCGCGTCGTCCAATCGCGCGCTGCCCAGCGTGCCGGAGCGCCGGTCCGGCCAGATCACCAACCGAGCGCCGACGTAACCCAGCCCGGAGACCACCGTGGCCACCGCGACCGGCTCGCCGGCCTCGATGGACGCGGCCACCTCTTCGAATTCCGGGAACGTCTCCGGGCCGATCAGCTCGACGAACATGTCGATGATGCCGCCACAGGTCAGCCCGACGGTGAACGCGTCGTCGTCGGAGACGCCATAGGTCTGGAACACCGGGGTGCCGGACTCCATGACCTCCTGGGCGAGCTCGTAGACCGCACCCTCCACGCACCCGCCGGACACGCTGCCGACCGCCTCGCCCGCCGCGGACACCGCCATCGCCGCGCCGGGTTGGCGCGGCGCGGAGCGGTAGGTGCCGACCACCGTGGCGAGGCCGAAGGTCTCCCCGGCGGCGTACCAGGGCCGAATATGTTCCAGGACGTCACGCACCGGCATTGCCTTCCTGCGATAGACGCTGCGTCAGGGCCTCGAACGCAGCCAAGTTATGTCCGGCCACCAACGCGTCGACGTAGGGCAGCGCCGCCGTCATCCCTGCGGTGGCCGGGATGTAGCCCTCCTTGCCGGCGTGCGGGTTCACCCAGATCACGGTGTACGCCAGCCGGTGCAGTCGGGCCATCTGCTCCCCCAACAACGTCGAGTCGCCGCGTTCCCATCCATCGCTGGCGATGACCACTACCGCCCCGCGGGCGGTACCGCGCTGGCCCCAGCGGTCCAGGAACGCCTTGAGCAACTCGCCGAGCCGGGTGCCCCCGGACCAGTCCGGTACCGCGGAGCCCACCGCGCGCAGTGCGGCGTCCGGATCGCGTACCTGCAATTGCCGGGTCACCCGGGTCAGCCGGGTGCCGATGGTGAAGACCTCGACGCTCGGCCGGCGGCGGGTCAGCACGTGGGCGAAGCGCAGATGCGCGTCGGCGTACATCTCCATGGACCCGGACACGTCGATCAGCTCCACGATGCGCCGTGGGCGCGGGCGGTGCCGGCGGGCATAGATCTCCTCGACCTCCCCGCCCCGGCGCAGCATCGCGCGCACCGTGCGGCGGGCATCCACGGACCCCCGCTGGGCGGGTGTCCAGCGCAGCGAGCGACGGCTGAGGCCGCGTGGGTCCAGCCGGGCCAACAGTCGGCGCACCTCGTCCCGCTCGGCCTCGGACAAGGTGGCGAAGTCCTTGCCGCGCAACATCTCGATGTCGCTGGCCCGGCTGAGCATGGGGTTGGACGCCAGGTCCTCGTCCTCGCCGCGCTGCTGGTCGGCGGCGGTCTGCACCGAGATCAGCTTCGGGTGCTGGGGTATCAGGCCGATCTGGGCCACCCGCGGCAGTTCATTGCCGAAGTACGCGGCAAACGCCACGTCATATCGTTCGACGTCCAGCGGACTGGCGCACATGGTGAGTCGCCCCGCCCAATAGGCGTCCCGGCCGTAGGTGACGTCCAGTTCGCTCAGCGCGCTGAGCAGTGCCTGCACCCGGTCGGAGCTCGCCTCCACGCCGGCGGCACGCAGCGTGCGGGCGAACCCGACCATCGTCTGCGTGGTGTCGTGGACCAGGACAAGTTCCTTGGGCATCTGCTCAGCCGCGCCCGACGGAGCCGATCAGCGACTCCAGCCCCTCGGCGGTGATCCGATCGGTGTCCTCGCGGTACTTCAACACCGCACCGAGCGTGCGCGCGGCCGCGTCCACGTCCAAGGTGCGCGCGCCGAGCATGAGCAGCGCCCGGGTCCAGTCGATGCTCTCCGCCACCCCCGGCGGCTTGAGCAGATCGCGCAGGCGCAGCAACTGAGCCGCGGCGGCCACCTCGGTGGCCAGTCGCTCGGTGACCTCCGGCAGCCGGCGGCGGATGATCGCCACCTCGCGCTCGTAGGCCGGGTGCTCCAACCAGTGGTAGAGACAGCGGCGCTTGAGCGCGTCGTGCACCTCCCGGGTGCGGTTGGAGGTGACCACCACGATCGGTGGCTCGACGGCCTTGATCGTGCCGAGTTCCGGGATCGAGATGGTGAAGTCAGAGAGCACCTCGAGCAGGAAGGCCTCGAATTCGTCGTCGGCCCGGTCCACCTCGTCGATCAGCAGCACCGACGGGCTGGTCTCGATGGCCTGCAGCAGCGGACGGGCCAGCAGGAACCGCCGGTCGTAGAGCTCGCCCTCCAGCTGTTTGACGTCGGAGACACCGGCCGCCTCCGAGGCCCGCAGGTGCAGCAATTGGCGCGGAAAATCCCAGTCGTACAGAGCCTGCGCGGCGTCAATGCCCTCATAACACTGCAACCGGATGAGCGGCGCGTCATACAACTCGGACAGCGCGTGGGCCAGCGCGGTCTTGCCGACACCCGCTTCGCCCTCAAGGAAAAGCGGGCGACCCATCCGAATTGCAAGGTAAGCTGCGGTCGCCAGGCCGGTATCTGCGAGATAGCCGACGGACTCCAGCCGGGTTTGCAGGATATCCGGCGAGTCGGGCTCGGCACCGTTCGAAACCGCGTTGAGCGACATACCGATTGAGATTACCCGCGCCTCACGTACCTACCAGGGGCCGCGGGGCCGTTGCGCTGGGCACTCGGGGTCCGTGCGGCCGCCGTCCGGCGTCTCCCGGCAGACTTCTCAGCGAACTCCCAGTTATTTCACCGATTGAACACTGCATTTGCTGGGCATGCTCAAGGTGGACCCACGGGGGGCGAGGTTGGCGCCGCCCGGCAATGAACGAGCGGAGCGACGCATCATGACCCCCAGGACCGAGTCAGGCTCGGGCGCGGACATTCACGCCGACGGTTCAGGCGGCCACCGCCTGCTCGTCGTTGACGACGAGGACAACATCGTCGAACTGCTCAGCACCTCGCTGCGCTACGCAGGGTTCGAGGTGGCCACCGCCAGCAACGGCGAGGAGGCGTTGAAGGTCGCCGAGTCCTTCGACCCCGACCTGCTGGTGCTCGACGTGATGATGCCGGACATCTCCGGGTTCGGCGTGGTCAAGCAGCTGCGCGCCGGCGGATCCACCGTGCCGGTGCTGTTCCTCACCGCCCGCGACGCCACCGAGGACCGGATCTCCGGGCTCACCCTGGGCGGCGACGACTACGTGACCAAGCCGTTCAGCCTGGACGAGGTCATCGCGCGCATTCACGCCGTGCTGCGCCGCACCACGCGGCCCGAGCCGGCGGTGTCCCCGCGCCTGGTCTTCGCCGACCTCGAACTGGACACCGAGACCCACGAGGTCTGGCGGGCGGGCACCGCGGTGTCACTGTCCCCCACCGAGTTCAAGCTGCTGCGCTACTTCATGAACAACCCGCGTCGGGTGTTGTCGAAGGCTCAGATCCTGGACCATGTCTGGAACTACGACTTCAACGGCGAGATGAACATTGTCGAGTCCTACGTTTCCTACCTGCGCCGCAAGATCGACACGGTGGAGCCCCGGCTGCTGCACACGCTGCGCGGTGTGGGGTACGTGTTGCGCCTGCCGCCGGGCTGAGTCCCGACCCGTCGGACTTCGATGACAAAGCTGCGCCGCTTCATCGGCGCGTTCGGCGGGCTCCGGCGGCTATCGGCACACACCCCACTGCGGGTGAAGCTGATGGCCGCGCTGTTGGTGTTGAGCACGGTGGCGGTGGTGGCCACGTCCGCCGCCGCCACGGCCGTGCTGCGCTCCTACCTGTTCAACCGGGTGGACAACCAATTGCACCGGTACACCAATAACTCCATGCCGTACCTGGCCGGCACGAGTTCCACCGGTTCGATTTTCGCCCCCAGGACCGGCACTGGTGCGGCCGCCGGCACGGCTCCGGGCACCTCCACCGAGCCCACCGGCCGGCCGTTCAACCGCAGCCGGTTCCCCACGGCTTATTTCGCGGTGACCCGCGACGTCAACGGGGTGGAGATCCGCCGGGAGAGTTCACAGTTGGAAGTCCCGACCGCGGCACCCCGGTTGCCGGCCATGACCGTCGAGCAGGCCAAGGATCGGTCCGGTGAACCGTTCAACGTCCTGGCCCAGAACAGCAATCAGCCGCGCTGGCGGGTGATGGTCACCCCGCTGTCGGACGGCTCCGGCAGCCTCACGCTGGCGTTGAGCCTGGACGAGGTGGACGGCACGCTCAGCCACCTGGAACGCATTCTGTGGGGCGTCGGGCTGGCCGTGCTGGCGTTGACCGGCCTGGCCGCCTACCTCATCGTGCGCACCAGCCTGCGGCCACTGCGCGAGGTGGAGGTAACCGCGGAGGCCATCGCGGGCGGTGACATGTCCCGACGGGTGCCGGCCAACCCGGTGCGCACCGAGGTCGGTCGGCTCTCCCATGCGGTCAACGTGATGCTCGGTCAGATCGAGACCGCCCTGAAGGAACGCGAGGAGTCCGCGGCCGCCGCGCAGGCCTCCGAGGAACGCATGCGTCGGTTCATCACCGACGCCAGCCACGAGCTGCGCACCCCGCTGACCAGCATCCGCGGATTCGCCGAGCTCTACCGGCAGGGTGCGATGTCCGCGCCGGAGCAGATCCCCGGCCTGATGTCCCGCATCGAGGGCGAGGCGGTGCGGATGGGGCTGCTGGTCGAGGACCTGCTGTTGCTGGCCCGGCTGGACCAGCAACGGCCGCTGGAGCGCGAGGCGGTGGACCTGGTGGCCATCGCCGGCGACACGGTGATGGCCGCCCGGGCAGCGCACCCGGACCGCACCGTGGAGGTGCGGATGATCTGCCCGGACGAGGACCCGCCCGGCGTAATGGGCGACGACGCCCGACTGCGCCAGATCGCCGGGAACCTGGTCACCAACGCCTGCACGCACACCCCGGCGGGCACCGGCGTGCGGGTCGGGGTGGGCTCGGTGGTCGACCCGGGCGGGCAACAGTGGGCGCTGCTGGAGGTGGCCGACGACGGGCCGGGCCTGTCCGCACAGGAGTGCGAGCGCGTCTTCGAGCGCTTCTACCGCACCGACTCCTCACGTAACCGCAGCACCGGCGGGTCCGGGCTGGGGCTGTCCATCGTGGCCGCGCTGGTGGCCGCGCACGGCGGCAGCGTGACCGTGCAGTCCGCGCCGGGCACGGGGGCGGTCTTCCGGGTGCACCTGCCGGTGGCCTAGAACGCGGGCGGCGGGGGCGGCGGCACCGATCCGGTGGACCGCTTGGCCAGGGCCGCGCCGGCCAGGCCGGCCGCGATCAGTGCCAGGGCGATGCCGCCGATGGCCAGGCCCACCGCGGTGTTCACCTGGTTGGTGGTCGGCACCTTCTCGGCGGCGGTCATCGCCACGCCACCGGTGGTGTCGGTGCCGGTGGTCAGGCTCGGCAGCGCCGGGGCCACCGGGGCGGTCGTCGGGGTGGCCGACGCGACCGGGGCGATCGCCTCGCCGGCCTTGTCCACCAGCGTGATCGAGGGCGCGGGGTGCTCCGGCTCGGGCCCACCCGGCGCGGACTCCTCGATCCAGCGGACCACGTCGCCGTTGCTGTAGGTCTGCAGGGCCTTGAAGGTGAGGGTGTCGGTGTCGCTGGGCAGCGGGCCCACGCTGATCGGGAACGTGTCGAACTGGTCGGGCTTGATGGCCGCGTCTGAGGTCTTCGCCGTCCAGGTGATCTTGGCGACCCGCTCGGTCACCGCAGCGCCGTCGTCGTTGGTCAACGGCGTGGACAGCGTGGCCTTCTCCACCGCGATGTCCCACCCGGACTTCTGCTGCGTGGACACCTCGGCGAACGGGTGCTCGGCGGGCAGATCCACCTCGATCTTGGTGGTGTTCGCGTTCTCCTCCTCGGTGGGCACCTTGAAGGTCAATGTCGCGTAGCCGCCTTTGACGGCCGAGTCCGAACCCACCGTCACATGGGCCTGCGCGGGCAGGGCGAGCGTGCCGAAACCCACAGCCAGCGCCGAGATCAGCACGCTACGTACGATGTGACGGTTCATCCGTGTCCCTGCCCCAGCGGGATGGAGATCGCGCCCACCCGGCGTCGATGTCGCGTAGTGCCCCGAGTCGATCTTGGTCAGGTTCAGTGTGATCGGTTGAACGCCGGCGTCGGGTAGCGCGGCGGTCAAATCAATCTCCGCGCAATGCTCATGCGGCGCGACGGAACCGCCCGCGCCCGCCGGTGCGGACCGCCCCCGTAGCGTCCAGCTCGGCCGCGCGACGCGGACCGGGTTCGGCCGTCT
>DASQPJ010000118.1:0-24451 GCA_035644015.1 Sporichthyaceae bacterium | reverse complement strand
CGAACGTGCATCCGCATTGGCGATCGCCGGCGTCGGCCGGCGCAGCTCGACGGCGCTCGGCGGGCGGACGCTCGCGCACAGCCCGATGCTTCAGTACACAGCCGCCGAGATGGCCATGGACCTCCAGGTCGCCCAGGCGGTCGTGGAGCGGGCGAGCGAAGATTGGACCGCCGGGGTGGCCCACGGCGCGGCCTGGGCGGCCCGGCTGGCCGGCGCGAAACACCGGGCTGCGACCGGTGCCCAGCGAGTCGTGGACCTGGCCCTCGAGTTGTCCGGCGGGGGCGGAATGTTCAAAGGGAACGAGCTGGAACGGCTCTACCGGGACGTGCGGTGCGCGACGTTTCATCCCCCCAATCCCGCGCTGGCCCACGAACTGATCGGCAAGAGTGCCTTGGGCCTGCTCGGCAGTCAGCCCCGCTGGTGAACTGACGTCCATTCAGATTGCAACTCCACAGAAAGGTCTGCCGCAATGACCACCATCACCAATACCGGGTACGACTTTCAGGGACAGCTGTTGGAGGCCTGCTCCTGCGATGTGCTGTGCCCGTGCTGGATCGGGGAGAACCCGGATTCCGGC
Source organism: Sporichthyaceae bacterium (assembly GCA_035644015.1). GTDB lineage: Bacteria > Actinomycetota > Actinomycetes > Sporichthyales > Sporichthyaceae > DASQPJ01. Next base: position 23,874 of record DASQPJ010000118.1, on the reverse strand, counting down.
GCCTGCTACGCGTTCAACGCCTACAACTTTGACCCCGGCGAGATCAACGGGGTCGATGTCACCGGGCTGTCCTACGTGCGGGTGGTGATCATCCCCGGCAACGTGCTCGCGGCCAAGACCTGGAAGATCGTGCAGTACGTCGACGAGCGGGCCACCCCCGAGCAGGAACGGGCGATCCTGGACGCCTTCGAGGGCCGCCTCGGTGGACCCTTGGCCGACTTCTGGGGTCTGATCGACGAGGTGCTGGCGACCCACCGAGCACCGATCGACCACGAGACCGTGAACGGCAAGGGTCGGCTCCGGGTCGGGGACGCCGTGTACGCCGAGATGGAGCCCTACCGCGGACCGGACGGCAGCGTCACCACCCTGCACAATTCCTTGTTCTCCACGATCGCCGGCGCCCCGGCCTACGTGAGCAAGGCGCAGACGCACACGGTCGCCCTGCCCCAGTACGGCATGGAGTGGTCCTACACGGACCGCAACGCGATCCAGTCCGACTACCGGTTCACCTACCGGCCGTGACGATGACTCAGGTGCGGTCGGCACGGCGGATCCCCACCGCCGTGCCGATCGCCGTCGGACTGGCCTGGGCCGCGGTCTTGCTCTCCGAACTGACCGGGGCCGCCAGTCGCGTGCACCACGACCACCTGGCGCACTCCGGTCTGCCGCTGTGGGCGGCCACCGCGCTGTTCCTGATCTCCTGGCAGGTGATGGTCGTGGCGATGATGCTGCCCTCAACCGTCCCACTGGTGCGGCTGTTCTCCATCGCCTCGGCCAACGCACCACGACCCGGACGGCAGATCGCGGCCCTCCTCGGCGGGTACGCGGCGGTGTGGAGCGCGTTCGGGGTGGTGGCGTTCTGGTCCGACCTCGCCTTCCATTCCTTCGTGGACCACAACCCGTGGCTGGAATCGCGCACGTACCTGATCTCGGGTTCCGTGCTGCTGCTCGCGGGCGCTTTCCAATTCTCCCGCCTGAAGGAGGCCTGCCTGCAGAAGTGCCGCAACCCGGGGGCGTACCTGCTCCCCCGCTACCGGCGCGGCGCAGTGGCCGCCTTCCGGCTCGGCCGTGGGCACGGCCTGTTCTGCCTCGGCTGCTGCTGGGCGCTGATGCTGCTGATGTTCAGCGTCGGCCTGACCTCGCTGTGGTGGATGGCCACCTTGGCCGCGTTGATGTACTACGAGAAGGTTGGTCGCTACGGGCGGCAGGCCGCAGACGTGGCCGGCGTGGCGCTGCTCGCTGCGGGCGGGATGGTCCTGCTGATCCCCCCGCTGACCTGATCAGCGTCAGGCCTCGCGCGGCGTGGTGAGCGGGCCGGTGGTGTTCGGGGTGTCGTAGTCCTGGATCCAATGCGGCTGCCAGGCGTTGTCGAACTTCTCGGTGTTGCACGCCGGGTCGTACACCGCGCACAGTTCACCGACCACCTGCTCGCGGTGCGCGCGGGTGCCACCGGGAATCTCCAACGTCGCGATGTGCACGTTGAACTTCGAGCCCGCCCGCTTGATCCAGCAGGCCGAGCGCGGGTTCTTGAACGGGAACCCCTCGGCTGACAGATCGTCAGAATGCCCGACGTAGAGCACCGCGAGGCTGTTCGGCTTCGACTCGTCGGGCTTGTACATGATCACGTACACCGCAGGCGTCTTGGGTGCGGTCCAGCCGGCCAACACCCGCGGACCCTCGAATGCGTACCCCGCCAGGGAACCGAGCCGGATCACGCGAAACCCTTCGCCTCAGGCCAGAGTGGGCAACAACGCCGCGAACTCCTCCAGGCCGGCGAGGTCGTGGCAGGAGCCGAAGACATCGACGTGCGGCGCAGCCACGATCATACCGAGCGAGGTGGGTTCGAAGGCCCGGCCGGACGCCGCATGCGGGGTCAACCAGACCACCCGATGTGCCAGCCGGCCCAGCCTCTCCATGCCGTCGGACAACGTCTCCGGGTCGCCGCGATCGAAGCCGTCCGAGCAGATCACCACGATCGCGCCACGCGCCATGCCGCGTCGGCCCCATCGCGCCACGAACTCGGTGATCGCAGCCCCGATGCGGGTACCGCCCTCCCAGTCCAGCACCTCGCGCGCGGCCCGGTTCATCGCGTCGTCCAGCGAGCGGGTGTTCAGCGCCTTGGTCAGGTGGGTGAGCCGGGTGCCGAAGGCGAACACCTCGACGCGCTGGTTGACCCGGCGGGTACCCCAGGCGAACTGCAGCAGGCCGCGCGAGTGGTCGGCCATCGATCCGGAGATGTCCAGGATCAACACCACCGGCCGGGCCCGGACCCGGCGGGCCCGCCAGGACAGGTGCACCAGTTCGCCCTGGGTACGCAACGCGCCCCTGACGGTGCGCCGCAGATCGGGTTGCGCACCGCGCAGGCCGGGCCGGGTACGCCGCGTGCGGCGTAACGGTGGACGCAATCGGACGCGCCGCATGATCCGGCGCAGCGCCTCGCGCTCGGCGAACGTGCAGTCGGAGAAGGATTTGCTGCGCAGCGTTGCCACGTTGGACGCCATCAGACCCAGCGCGGTCTCGTCGGGGCGCTCGTCCTCGTGGGGCGGATCGGTGGCGGGCACCTCGAAGGCGACCACGCTCTCCTCGCGCGGGGCGTCGGCGTGCGCGCGCACCTTGACCAGCCTCGCCACCGGGTTGTGCCCGGAGAGGAAGTAACGGCGGAACACCTCGTGGTAGGTGGCGATGTCCTCGCGCCGATGCACCAGGCAGGTGCGCCCACCCCAGTACAGGTCGACCATGTCGGTGGGGTCGAGCGGACCCATGGTTTCGCACAACGTCATCACGTCATGGGTCCCGAGCCGCAGGCCCTCCGCGCGCAGTTCCCGACAGAACCCGCCCAGCGCCGCGATGAATTCGTCGCCGACCGCGTTATCCGACACGTCAGGCAGTGCCCAGAACGTCGTGCAGGTTTCGTTGCACGACTTCCAGGTCGTCGCGGTCCTTGACCACGGCCCCGATGGTGTCCGTGGCCGCCTCCGGGGTCAGGTCCGGTTCACCGAGAAACTCCAGCGTGCGCGCCCAGTCGATGGTCTCGGCCACGCCCGGCGGCTTGGCCAGGTCCAGTTCGCGCAACCGGTTCACCGCGGCGACCACCTTGCCCGCCAGCATTTCCGACACCCCGGGCCGCCGGGACAGCACGATGGCCACCTCGCGTTCGGCCTGCGGATAGTCGATCCAGTGGTACATGCAGCGACGCTTCAGCGCGTCGTGCAGTTCCCGGGTGCGGTTGGAGGTGAGGATCACCGCGGGCGGTTCCTCGGCCCGCACGGTGCCGATTTCCGGGATGGAGATCTGGAAGTCCGAGAGCAGTTCGAGCAGGAACGCCTCGAACTCGTCGTCGGCCCGGTCCACCTCATCGATCAGCAACACGGCCTGCGAGCCGGCCCGGATTGCCGCCAGCAGCGGGCGTTCCAGCAGGAAGCGCGGTCCGAACAGCCGGTCCACGGTCGCCTCGTCAGTGGCCTCCCGGTCGGACAGCGCGCGGATGTGCAGCAACTGCCGGGCGTAGTCCCACTCGTAGAGGGCCTGGTTGGTGTCGATGCCCTCGTAGCACTGCAACCGGATCAACCGCCGGCCGAACACCTCGGCCACGGTCTTGGCGATCTCGGTCTTGCCGACCCCGACCTCGCCCTCCAGCAGCAGCGGGCGCCCCAACGACAGGGAGACGTGCAGGGCGGTGGCCAGGCCGCGATCGGCCAGATACCCGGCGCCGCGCAGTGCTTCGGTGAGCTCGGGTACCGACCGGCAGTACTCCACGGTCAGGTCGCGGGATCGGTGGTGGCGGTCTCGCCGAGGGTCGCGCCGATACTGCGCGAACCCGGCGTCAGCTTGCCCTCAGCGGCGAGTTGATTGCGCCACTCCGCGCGCAACGCGTTGGCCATGCCCTCGTCCTCCATGCCCTTGATGCCGAGCATGGCGGTGTTCTTGCAGACCTTGCCAGTGGGCTGCAGTTCCTCGATCTCGGCGGAGGACTGACCGTCGGCCGTCCAGATGTCGCGCAGCACGTCCACGGCGTCGTTACCGGAGTCGTTCATCGTTCCAGGCTAGCCGCGCACCGCAGCGGGTTCCTTATCAGCGTGCACAACCCGGTCGGCCACGACTTGGTCGACCGCGCAGAGACCGTAGGGTCGCGGCATGCCCGCCCTGGTGGTCGATGCCGCCGCACTGGACTGTTTCGGCTTCGGCCCCGATCCTGCCCGGTTGATCGCTGCCGTACTCCCGCGGGTGGAACGGCTCAACCTGGCCGGCGAGGACGAGGTGTTGGCCTGGACCGACGAGGCCTCCGGTGCCCGCCTGGTGCTCGGTTGTCACGGCGTCGACGTGCGTTGGATGTGGCCGACGTTGTGGTCGCCGACGTCGACCTCGCTGGGCGGCATGAGCGTGCTCCGCGAGGACATCGTGTCCGCGTCGGTGCTGGACGAGACCGGGACGCGTGCGGCGCAGCTGGTGCTGCGCCTGGAAGAGGGCCGGACGTTGTCCGCGGACATGTGCACCCGGACCTGGCCCGCCGCGATCGTCGCATCCGGGCCGGTGCGGGTGTTCGCCGACGAGGCCGCGTTCGAGGTTGACCCGGTCAGCATCGTCGGGGACCCGGCGAGTTACCCGGACCGGCCCCCGGAGCACTTTGTGGAGCGCGGGTGGGCCTGGCCACCGCGGTTGGCCGCGGAGTCACTGGAACCGGTTCGCGGGACGGAACCGGTGGTGTCGTTGACCGGCACGGTCCGGGCGGTCGATCGGCGACGCAACGATCTGACGGGTCGTGAGTTCACCGTGGCCCGGGTCCGGACGCTCGGTTTCGAGCTCGACCTGTGCCTGCCCGCCGACCACGCCGAGGTCCGGGTCGGCGCCGTGATCGCCGGACCGGTGACGCTGGTGGGTCGTCTCGGCGCGCGGCCGGGAGATCCTCGGCAGCGCTGGGTTCAGCGTGCGGACTGCTGAATCACCCGCGACGCGCGCCAGATGACGGCGAGATGACCACAGGGCAATCAAGCCCCACAAGACTGATCAAATCTCGCAAACCCCTCCTGACACAGTAGCCACTGGCGGCACAAGATGATCAAGGCGGGGGCATCGCGTCGGTACCCCGTCGACGGACCTCCCGCCCGACGCGTGACGTTCTGGAGTCCGCCGTGGCCGTGATCGACGCTTTTGCTCCCTTCCGGACCGCAGTGCGCGGGTACGACCGATCAAGGGTCGACGCCGTCATCCGGGCCGAGCAGGCGACGCTGCAGCGGTGCAACGAGCGCATAGCGCTGCTGGAGCATCACCTCGCAGCCTCCCGGGGCGCGGCGTTCCGGGTCGACGACCCGAATCGCAAGCAGTCGATCCGCGCCGCGGCCGATCTGCTCAACGACGCCTGGGACTACGCCCGCCAGTTGGTCAACGCCGAGGACGCGACCGCCAACCTGCAGCGCAACCACGCCGCCTCGATCGCCGCCGGCCATCTCGCGGAGGTGGCAGCGTGGGCCGAGGAGCAGGAGCGGCGCGCCCGGGCCGAGTTCGACGCCATGGTGGCCGCCGCGCACGGGGAGGCTGACCTGCTGCGCGCTCACGCGAGCGACTTCGTGGAGAACGCCGCCCCGATGGCCGAGCAACTACTCGTCGACGCCGCCGCGAAATCCCAGGAACTCGCGCTGGCCGCCGAGGGCGAGGTGCACCTCCGGCGGCAGGCCATGGAGGCAGATCTGACGCAACGTCAGGCAGTCGCCGACCTTGGGCTGCAGACAGCCGAGCGTCTCGCTGCGGAGCTCGAACAGGAGTCGGCTGCGGTCACCGAGCACGCGACCCGGACGCGCGAGGCCGCGCTGGCCCGGGCGCGGGCGCTCACCGACGACCTGATCAGGGCCGTCGCCCACGAGATCGCCGCGCTGGAGCAGGAGTCCGACCTGGCCATGGCCGAGTTGGCCCAGCACATGGCCACCCTCAGCACCCAGCTCACCTCGGCACGCAAAGCCATGGCGGTTCGCCCGGCAGGTGCCCCGCGCATCAACCACCAGCCGCAGGCAGCGCCGGCCCCCCCACCGGAGCCTGCAGCCGTCGATACCGCGGCCGGCGCACCCGTGCCCAAGGCCAAGGCGGTGCCGCGCAAGCCGGCCCAGCCCGCGCCCCGCACCCGCAAGACGACGTCCGCCGCGGCCAAGTCGGCGCAGCCCGCCACCGAGCCGGTGACCGAGGCGGTGGAGAAGATCGCAGCCCCCGCCACCCCCCGGCTCGCGGTGCCGGAAACCCTCCGGGCCGTCGCGATCTCCGCCAACGGCGTCCCGATCGTGCGCCTGTGATCAGCTGCGGGCTGCCCAGGCGCGTTGCGCGGCCAGTTCCGGGGCCAGTTCGGCCAGTTGATCGGCGACCCGCTCCGCGGCGGTCCCGCCCCGGGCGTTGCGGGAGGCGATCGACCCGGCCACGGTGAGCACCTCACGCACCGCCGGGGTCAGGTGCTCGGAGATCGCGGTCAGCTCGGCGTCACTGAGGTCGGCCAGTTCGATGCCCGCCTTTTCGCAGTGCTGCACGGACTCCCCCGCCACCTCGTGCGCGACCCGGAACGGCACCCCGGCCCGGACCAGCCACTCGGCGATGTCCGTGGCCAAGGAGAATCCGGCGGGTGCGAGGGCCTCGAGTCGCTCGGGGTGGAAGCGCAGCGTCGCCATCATCCCGGTGAACGCGGGCAGCAGCACCTCGAGGGTGTCGACGGAGTCGAACACCGGCTCCTTGTCCTCCTGCAGGTCGCGGTTGTACGCGAGGGGCAGACCCTTGAGGGTGGCCAACAGGCCGGCGAGGTTGCCAATCATCCGCCCGGCCTTGCCCCGGGCCAGTTCGGCGACGTCCGGGTTCTTCTTCTGCGGCATGATCGACGACCCGGTGGAGTAGGCGTCATCGAGGGTGATGAAGGAGAACTCCTTGGTGGCCCAGAGGATGACCTCCTCGGCGATCCGGGACAGGTCCACGCCGATCATCGCGAACACGAACGCCGCCTCGGCCGCGAAATCGCGGGCTGCGGTGCCGTCGATGGAGTTCGGTACGGACCCGGCGAAGCCGAGTTCGGCCGCGACCTGCTCCGGGTCCAGGCCCAGCGAGGAACCGGCCAGCGCCCCGGAACCGTACGGGGAGAGCGACGCGCGGGTGTCCCAGTCGCGCAGCCGGGCGACGTCGCGGGACAGGGCGTGCACGTGCGCGAGCAGGTGGTGGGACAGCAGCACCGGTTGGGCGTGCTGCAGGTGGGTGCGACCGGGCATGGCCACGCCGAGATGCACCCGGGCCTGGGCGACGAGGGCTTCCTGCAGGTCCACCAGCAGCCCGGCGATGCGCCGTGCGGCGTCGCGCAGGTACATCCGCAACAACGTGGCGACCTGGTCGTTGCGGGAGCGCCCGGCCCGCAGCCGGCCACCCAGGTCGGCCCCGACCCGTTCGATCAGGCCACGTTCCAGCGCGGTGTGCACATCCTCGTCCGCCACCGTCGGGGTGAAGGCACCTGACACCACGTCAGCCTCCAACGCGTCCAGACCGGCGAGCATGTCGGCCAGAGCGTCGTCGGAGAGCAGCCCGGCCCGGTGCAGCACGCGGGCGTGCGCCCGGGAACCCGCGAGGTCGTACTGCGCGAGCCGCCAGTCGAAGTGCACCGACACCGACAACGCCGCCAACGCATCGGCCGGGCCGGAGGAGAACCGGCCGCCCCACAGGCGCAGCGCGGCCGGCTCGGAGGGCTGGGTCACTTGCTCAGGCGCTCGTCGCGGGCCATGGCGACGCGGCTGGACATACCGAACAGGTCGATGAAGCCCTTCGCCAGCGACTGGTCGAAGGTGTCCTCCTCGTCGTAAGTGGCCAGGTTGTAGTCGTACAACGAGGCATCCGAGCGACGGCCGGTGGGCACCGCGCGACCGGCGTGCAGCGTCATCCGGACATCCCCGGAGACGTGCTTGTTGGCCTCCTCGAGGAAGCAGTCCAGCGCGTTCTTCAACGGGGAGAACCACAGACCGTCGTAGACCAACTCGGACCAGCGTTGCGAGACGCCGCGCTTGTATCGGGCCAACTCGCGCTCGACCGTGACGTTTTCCAGTTCCTGCTTGGCGGTGATCAGCGCGATGGCGCCGGGGGCCTCGTAGACCTCCCGGCTCTTGATGCCGACCAGGCGGTCCTCGACCATGTCCAGCCGCCCCACGCCCTGGGCACCGGCGCGGGAGTTCAGCTCCACGATCGCCTCGAGCATCGAGACCGGGCGGCCGTCGATGGCGACCGGGACACCGGAGGCGAAGGTGATGACAACCTCGTCGGCCTCGCGCGGAATGGCCGGGTTCTGCGTGTAGGTGTAGATGTCCTCGATCGGACCGTTCCAGATGTCCTCGAGGAAGCCGGTCTCCACCGCGCGACCCCACACGTTCTGGTCGATGGAGTACGGGGACTTCTTGTTCACGTCGATCGGCAGGTTGTTCTGCTCCGCGAAGGCAATCGCCTTGTCCCGGGTCATGCCGGAGTCGCGGACCGGGGCCAACACCGTGATGTCCGGCGCCAGCGCGCCGACGCCCACCTCGAAGCGGACCTGGTCGTTGCCCTTGCCCGTGCAGCCGTGGCCGACCATGGTCGCGCCGTGGTAGCGCGCGGCCTCCACGAGGGCCTTGACGATGGTGGGGCGGGAGAGCGCCGACACCAACGGATAGCGCTCCATGTAGAGCGCGTTGGCCTTCAGCGCGGGCAGGCAGTAGTTGTTGGCGAACTCGTCCTTCAGGTCGAGCACGACCGACTCGACCGCGCCGCAGTCCAGCGCGCGTTGGCGGATGACGTTCATGTCCTCGCCGCCCTGGCCGACGTCGGCGGCCACCGCGATGATCTCCGCCCCGGTCTGGGCGGCGATCCACCCGATGCACACGGAGGTGTCCAGGCCACCGGAGTAGGCAAGGACGACGCGTTCGGTCACGGTAGTGCTCCTTCTTTACTGGATGAGCGTTCGGCGAGGGAAAGGAAGTACCGGGCGCCCGCCTCGCCACCGAGCGGGTCGCGGGTGATCACCAACACGGTGTCGTCACCGGCGATGGTGCCGAGCAGGAACGGCAACGCTGCCGCATCCACCGCGGAGGCGAAGAACTGGGCCGCACCCGGTGGGGTGCGCAACACCACGAGATTGGCCGACGCCTCCGCGGAGACCAACAGTTCCTCGACCGCGCGGGTCAGGCGGGCGTTGATCGCGCCGGGCTCGGGGGCGACCCGGGGGCTGCGGTCCCCGCCCTCGGCGGGTACCGCGTAGACCAACGCGCCGTCGTCGTCGCGGATGCGTACCGCGCCGAGTTCGTCGAGGTCGCGGGACAGCGTCGCCTGAGTGACCGTCAGACCGTCGTGACCGAGCAACCCGGCCAGTTCGGTCTGCGAGTGCACCCGGGCCCGGGACAGCAGCTCGACGATGCGTCGATGCCGCGCGGTTTTGGTACTGGGCAAGGTCATGTCGACCGTTCCAGTAGCCAGGTGATCAGCGCCTTCTGCGCGTGCAGCCGGTTCTCCGCCTCGTCCCACACCGCGGAGGACGGGCCGTCCAGCACGCCCGCGGTGATCTCCTGGCCGCGGTAGGCGGGCAGACAGTGCAGCACGATCGCCTCGGGCCGGGCCAGCGCCAGGGCGGCATCGTCCAGCACGTAGGGCGCGAACACGGTCTCCCGGCCGTCGGACTCCATGCCCATGGACACCCAGGTGTCGGTGGCCAGCACGTGCGCGCCCGCGCACGCCTCCTTCTGATCGGTGGTCACGGTCACCGAACCGCCGGTGGTCGCGGCGATCTGCTGCGCTTTCGCCAGTACCTCGGGGTCGGGACGGAAGCCGGGCGGGCTGCCGATGCGCACGTGCAGGCCGGCCGTGGCGCCACCGAGCAGGTAGGAATGCGCCATGTTGTTGGCGCCGTCGCCGAGGTAGGTCAGCGCCAGCCCGGCCAACCGGCCGAACCGCTCCCGCACCGTCTGCAGGTCGGCGAGCACCTGGCACGGGTGGAACTCGTCGGACAACGCATTGATCACCGGTACCCGACTGACCCCGGCCATCTCCTCGATGCGGTCCTGACCGAAGGTGCGCCAGACGATCGCCGCGCATTGGCGGTCCAGCACCCGGGTGGTGTCCGGGATCGGTTCGCCCCGGCCAAGCTGCGAGCCCGAGGCCTCGATCACCAAGGGGTAGCCGCCGAGTTCAGCGATGCCCACGCTGAACGAGACGCGGGTACGGGTGGAGTGCTTGTCGAACAGCACCGCCACCGACCGCGGGCCCTCCAGCGGCCGGAAGCCGAACCGGTCGGCCTTCATCCGGTCGGCCAGGTCGAGGACCTCGAGTTGCTCAGCGGGAGACAGGTCGTCGTCCCGACGGAAGTGACGAAGGGTCATGAGGCCGCGTCCAGAATGCCGGGCAGCGCGTCCAGGAAGCTCTGCGCCTGTTCGTGGGTGAGCACCAGCGGTGGGGCGAGCCGGATCGCGTTCGGCTGCACCGCGTTGACCAGGAAACCGGCCTGCCGGCAGGCAAGCTCCACCGCGGCGGAGGCATCGGAGGTGAGCACGATGCCCAGCCACAGACCCTTACCCCGGACACCGGCCAGCAACGGGTGGTCGATGGCCTCGATGCCGGTGAAGAGTTGCTCGCCGACCTTGCGCACGTTGTCCAGCAGACCCTCGGACTCGATGACCTGCAGGACCGCCAACGCCGCCGCGCAGGAGACCAGGTTGCCGCCGAACGTGCTGCCGTGATCGCCGCGGAGCAACGTCGAGCCGAACGAACCCAGCCCGATGCAGGCCCCGATCGGCAGCCCGCCGCCCAGGCCCTTGGCCAGGGTGATGACATCCGGGCGCAGGTTCTCCGCCGGATGCGCAAACCACTCGCCGGTGCGCCCGATCGCGGACTGGATCTCGTCCAGCACGAACACCGCGCCGGTGGCGTCGCAGATCTCCCGCGCCGCCCGCAGATACCCGGCCGGCGGCGGGATCACGCCGCTCTCCCCCAGGGTCGGCTCGAGGAACACCGCGGCGACGTCCGGCCCGACCGCGGCGCGCAGCGCCTCGGCGTCGCCGTAGGGCACGAAGGTGACCTCGCTTGCATACGGCGCGAACGGGTCCCGGATCGCGGGCTTGCCGGTCAGCCCGAGCGAGCCCATCGACCGGCCATGGAAGCCGTTCTCGGCGGCCACGATCCGGTTGCGCGTGGCGCCGTGGTGGCGGCGGACCAGCTTGAACGCGGCCTCGTTGGCCTCCGTCCCGCTGTTGCACAGGAAGACCCGGGAGCCGTCGTCGACGGCGTCGAGCAACTGCAGCAGCCGCTCGGCCAGGCGCACGCCGGGCTCGTGCAGGTACAGGTTGGAGGTGTGCGCGAGCACTGCGGCCTGTCGGCTCACCGCGTCGACGATGGCCGGATGACCGTGCCCCAGGGCGGACACCGCGATCCCGGCGAGCAGGTCCAGGTACCGCTTCCCGTCGACGTCCCACACCTCGGCGCCGGAGCCGACCGCCAGGGCCACCGGCGGTGTGCCGTAGTTACCCATCAGCGCGTTGTTCCACCGCGCCTGCAGGTCCTGCGTTGCGGTCATGACTTGACTCCCGGCACAACCATGGTTCCGATTCCCTCGTCGGTGACCAACTCGAGCAGCACCGAGTGCGGCACGCGTCCGTCCAACACGTGCGCAGCCGGCACCCCCCCACGGACGGCGGCCAGGCAGGCCTCCATCTTCGGGATCATGCCGCTGGACAGGCCGGGCAGCATCGTGGCGAGCTGATCCGCCGTCAGTTGGCTGATCAATTCGGGGTCCTGCGGCCAATTCTTGTACAGGCCCTCGACGTCGGTCAGCACCACGAATTTCTCCGCGCGCAATGCCACCGCCAGCGCCGCCGCGGCGGTGTCCGCGTTCACGTTGTAGATCTCCCCGTCCACGCCCCGGGCGACGCTGGACACCACCGGGATGCGGCCGTCATTGAGCAGCCCTTCGACCACGCCGGGGGCCACCTCGGTGACCTCCCCGACCAGACCGATGTCCACCTCGACGCCGTCCACCATGGCGGGCCGCCGGGTCGCGGTGAACAGTCGGGCGTCCTCCCCGGACAGCCCGACGGCGAAGGGGCCGTGCGCGTTCAGCCGGCCCACGATGTCCCGCTGGACCTGGCCGACCAGCACCATCCGGACCACGTCCATGGTCTCCGGGGTGGTCACCCGCAACCCGGCGGTGAACGTGGACTCGATGCCGAGCTTGCCCAACGCCGCGGAGATCTGCGGGCCGCCGCCGTGCACCACGACCGGTCGGATCCCGGTCAGCCGCAGGAAGACCAGGTCCTCGGCGAACGCGTCGATCAGGGTGTCGTCGGTCATCGCGTTGCCGCCGAACTTCACCACCACGGTGCGGCCGTGGAACCGGGTCAGCCAGGGCAACGCCTGAACCAGGACGGCGGCCTTCGCCTTGGCGATCTCGGGATCACGGGTGCTCATGTCGAGTACGCCGAGTTCTCGTGCACGTAGGCGTGGGTGAGGTCGTTGGTCCACACGGTGGCGCTCGCCGGTCCCGTCTTGAGGTCGATCTGCACGTTGACCTGACGTGGCGTCAGATCAACCTTGTCCCTGGACTCGCCCAGCCCGCCGTCACGGCAGACGGCCACCCCGTTGAACAGCACGTCCAACCGGGTCGGATCGAAGGCGGCGCCGGTGGTGCCCACCGCGGCCAGAATTCGGCCCCAGTTCGGGTCGTTGCCGAACACCGCCGCCTTGAACAGATTGCTCCGCGCGACCGAACGGCCCACCTCCACCGCCTCGTCCTCGGTCGCGGCGTTGACCACCTCGATGGCGATGTCGTGCGAGGCGCCCTCGGCATCGCGCAGCAATTGCATCGCCAGGTCCAGGCACACCGCGGCCACCCGTTCGGCGAACTCGGCCGGGCCCGGGCGGATCCCCGACGCGCCGGAGGCCAGCAGCAACACGGTGTCGTTGGTGGACATGCATCCGTCGGAGTCGAGTCGGTCAAAGCTGGTCCGGGTGGCGGCGCGCAACGCGGCGTCGAGTTCCGCGGCCGAGCACTGCGCGTCGGTGGTCAGCACCACCAGCATGGTGGCCAGGCCCGGTGCCAGCATCCCGGCGCCCTTGGCCATCCCGCCGATGGTCCAGCCCGCACCACCTACCGCCGCGGTCTTCGACACGCTGTCGGTGGTCATGATCGCGGTGGCGGCGTCGGCGCCGCCGTCCTCGCTCAGCCCGGCCGCGGCGGCGTCCACCCCGGCCAGTAGCAGGTTCATCGGCAGCCGGTCTCCGATCAGCCCGGTCGAGCACACCGCGACGTCGACCGAGGAGAGCCCGCAGACCTCCGCGACGTGCTCGGCGGTGCGGTGGGTGTCGGCGAAGCCCTCCGGCCCGGTGCAGGCGTTGGCGCCGCCCGAGTTCAGCACGACGGCATCAGCCCGCCCATCGGCCACGACCTGACGGGACCACACCACCGGCGCCGCGCACACCCGGTTGCTGGTGAACACCGCGGCCGCGGCGTGCTCCGGGCCGTCGTTGAGCACCAGCGCGACGTCGAGGCGCCCGCCGGACTTCAGGCCCGCGGCCACGGCGCAGGCCCGGAAGCCCTTGGCTGCGGTGACGGTCACCGGCGGGCCTCCCTGCAGTCCGCGCGCCGACCTGCCATGCACAGACTGTGCTTATTGGTGAGCTCGCTGCGCTCGCTCACGGGGCCACACCCAGCGCACTCAGGCCCAGCGTCTCCGGCAGACCCAGCGCAATGTTGGCGCACTGCACGGCCTGACCGGCCGCGCCCTTGCCCAGGTTGTCGATCGCGGAGATCACCACGGCGCGCCCGGACACCGGGTCGGCCGCGGCCTGCAGGTGCACCGCGTTGGAGCCGGACGTCGCCGCGGTGTGCGGCAACAGACCCTCGGGCAGCAGGTGCACGAACGTCTCGTCGGCGTAGGCGGCCTGCAGGGCGGCGCGCAGGGCGGCGGTGTCCACGCCGGGCAGCAACCGCGCGGTGCAGGTGGCCAGGATGCCGCGCGGCATCGGCGCGAGCATCGGGGTGAAGCTGACCTGCACCGGGGCCCCCGCAGCCCGGGACAACGTCTGGACCATCTCCGGGGTGTGCTGGTGCGCGCCACCGATCTTGTACGCCGCGACGTCGCCCATCACCTGCGAGCCGAGCAACGCATCGGTCGCGTTGCGACCGGCGCCGGACGTGCCGGAGGCGGCGACCACCACCACGTCGGCGGTCTCCACCAGTCCGGCCGCGAACAGCGGGGCCAGCGCCAGCCCGACCGCGGTGGGGTAGCAGCCGGGCACGGCGATTCGGGTCGCGCCGGCAAGTGCATCCCGGGCACCGGGCAGCTCGGGCAGCCCGTAGGTCCAGGTGCCCGCGTGCGGGATCTTGTAGTACTTCTCCCAGGCCGCGGCGTCGGCCAGCCGGTGATCGGCGCCGAGGTCCAGCACGAGTTGCCCGGGGCGTAGTTGGGCGGCCAATGCCGCCGAGGCGCCGTGTGGCAGGGCGAGGAACACCACATCCGCGTCGAGCAGGGTAGCCACCGCGCTGTCGCTGAACGACTGCCCGGCGTAGGACACCAGATTCGGGTGCACCGCCAGGATCGGTTCTCCCGCACGCCGGTCCGCACCCGCCGCGCACACCTCGAACTCCGGATGCGCCGCCAGCAGGCGCAACAGCTCACCGCCCGCGTAGCCGCTCGCGCCCGCGACTGCCACCCGCCTACCCATGTCTGCCTCCTCGGGTCTCAGTATAGACATACGCTCGACCGGATAACCATTCAGATGCTGGCCGCGGGCCTCCCGGCGTCCGGACGAAGCGGACAGGTCGGAAATGGGGGGCGGAATTGTCGAGATCCGCGCGGGATAATCGGGCGCGTCCGGACGAAATGGAACTCGCCCGAATCGGGCAGATCGGGAATTCCGTTCGCGAATATCCCTAGCGTCCGACGGAAGGTGGCCTATAGGCCACATCCGGTCGGACGTTGGCGGGATGGAACCTCGGAAAGCCTTGCTGGGAAGGGATGTTCGGTCCGATGCGGCGTGGCGTTAACCCACCGTGCCCGAATTGACCGACACGCGAATTTACCTGATCCCTAATGGACGAACGAAACTTGACCCTGCCTTTTCCCCGCCCTTTTATCGACCCGACGTAAACAAACCGGGGAGCGGAAAGGTTGAAGCAAATGTCGGTCAGCTTCAGGAGAATCGTGCAGGCCACCGCATTGGCGGTCCCGCTTGCCCTCGTAAGCCCGCAGCTGCCTGCGATGGCTGCCGACTCGCCCGACCCTGTCGTGGCCGAGGCCCAGTGCGACCAGAGCACGGTCGCCAACAGCGCCATGCAGCGTTGCGTCAAGCGCGCCGCCGACCTGCTCGCGCAGCAGCAGAACAAGAAGCACCAGGGCACGCCGGACCCCGCGCCCGCACCGGCCGAGAACAGCAGCAAGCCGGCCCCCGCGCCGGCACCCGCGGCCGACGCCAAGCCGGACCCGGCCGCGGATAGCAAGCCCGCCCCCGCCGCGGACAGCAAGCCGGCCACGCCGGCTCAGGACGCACCGGCGCCCGCTGCCAAGCCTGCGCCGGCCCCCGCGGCCGCTCCGGCCCCGGCCGTGAACAGCGCCCCGGCTGAGGTCGGCGAATCGCCGGTGGACGCCATCACCCACCTCGACGCCGACGAGCTGCTCGACCAGCTGGGCATCACCCAATTGCTGAAGGAGCTGGGCATCGATCTGGAGGCGCTGCCGATCGACCTGCACAAGGTCCTTGAGCTCAAGGGCCTGCTGGAGTCGCTGGGCGTCTACAGCATGCTGCAGGCCCTCGGCATCGGCAACCTGATCGCCGGGCTCGGCATCGTGCCTCTTTTGGACACGCTGATCCCCGTCATCTTCAGCGTGCTGGGCCTCGGGTTCCTGCTCAAGACCCTCCCGGTCCCGGTCGTCGCTGCGGGCTGACCGCCGCACCGTCAAAGCGCCAGGTGATCCACCCCGCGTCTCCGGCACGCGGGGTGGATCACCTGGTTTCTACGCCCGCTGCAGGCGGCCTCGAACGGACCAACAGTCTCGACGCCGACCGGGTCCAACCCAGGATCATTTGGCCACATCAGACGTAGCCCCGAAAGGTCCTGACATGAACCGGTTCTGCAAGCCGCTGCTCGCGGTTGCGTTGGTCGTTCCGTTCGCCCTCGGCGCTGCGTCCCCGGCCGGTGCCGCCACCACATCGACACCCGCCGCCCCCGGCCCCAGCGGCGGTGGCCTCGACCTGGGGAGCCTGCTCGGCCCTGGTGGCGGTGGCCTCGATCTGGGCAACCTGCTCGGCGGCGGTGGCAACGCCAACCCCAACAACGGCAGCAGCACTGGTCTCAACGGCGGCCTCATCGCGATCTGCGCGCACGACTGCGATGGCCTGAAGGGCACCCTGATCACCGTCTGCGGCTGGCGGTGCGCACCCGTCCCGGCGCCGGCCGCGGTCGCGCGCGAGAACTGAGCACGTTCCCAAAGGGGATGTACCAACCCGGGTAAATCCCCCTGAACGGGTTCGTACTGGGCGGACCGTCGCTTACTCTCGGGTGAGGACATCACCTCTGCGTCGGGAGTGACGGGTGCAGTCGGAGAACAGGCGACGTTCCCGCGCCGACCGGCTGATCCTGCGCGGGTACGGCCCGCTGGCGGCGCTGCTCGTGGTGCTGCTGTTGGTCACCCTGCTCGAGCCGAGCAAGCCCCGTACCCAGGTCGCGACGAGCCCCACCGAATTCGGCACGGGGCCTGCCCGCCTCCGGCACGGTGGCCGCGCCCAGTGCCACCCCCACCGTCGGTCCGGTGCCGCGGGGCCAGACCCCCGGCGTGGTGGCCAATGCGCCCGCCGCCGCGGCGTCCACCGGCGTGCGGGCGGGCGCCGACTGCTCCGGCGGTACCCGGCAGGACGGCAACTCTGCCTACTCCCCGCCCTGCCTGGACTTCTCCGGCAGTAACGGCGGCGCCACTTCCCGCGGGGTCACCAACGACACCATCACGGTGACCTTCCGGGACCTGGGCAATCCGCTGGGCAAGAACAGCGAGCTGGCGAAGACCGCGGAGAAGAAGGGCATCATCTCCTCCCCGGAGGCGTCCAAGCGGACCCGCGACACATTGCTGGAGTACTTCAACACCCACTTCCAGCTCTACGGCCGCAAGGTGAAGTTCGTCGTCTACAAGGGCCGCGGTGACTCCTTCAAGGAGTTGTCCGGTAGCGGTCAGGAGGCCGCCAACGCCGACGCCCTGAAGGTGGGTCAGGAGATCAAGGCCTTCGCCGACCTGTCCGCGGTCAGTCAGCCGTACCTGGACGCCCTGGTGCGCCAGCACGTGGTGTCCTTCGGCGGGCTGCACTTGCCCTCGTCCTATTACAAGGCCCGGGCCCCCTACGCCTGGGGTCAGCTCGTCGACTGCACCACGCTGCTGCGTTCCGCGGTGGACCTGTTGTCCAAGCGCATGCCGCCGACCGGCAACGCGGTCCGGGCGGGCAGTGCGCACCTGCGCACGTTGCCCCGCAAGTACGGCCTGGTCGTCCCCGACGACGCGGTCTACGCCCAGTGCGTGAACGAGGCCCGTCCGCTGCTCAAGGCGGCCGGGATCACCATCAGCAAGGAGATCCGCTACTCGCTGGACTTCTCCACCATGCAGCAGGAGACGCCGAACATGGCGGCGCAGTTGAAGAGCGCCGGGATCACCACGGTGCTGCTGGTGACCGACCCGTTGCTGCCCTTCTTCCTGTCCGGCTCAGCCACCCAACAGGACTTCTGGCCGGAGTGGTTCCTCACCGGCACCGTGCTCACCGACGCCGACGCCGCTGGGCAGTTCTACGACCAGGACCAGTGGCAGTTCGCCTACGGGCAGAGCTTCATCTCCGACATCCGGCAGGGCAAGGCCTCGGAGTCCTACCGCGCGTACAAGGCGATCCGACCGCAGGACGAACCAACCCTGGCCCGCGACCTGGACTACTACTCGATGCTCATGCTGTTCATCGGGTTGCAGATGGCCGGGCCGAACCTGAACCCGGCGACGTTCCAGCGCGGCATGTTCGCCTATCCCGGCGCCGTGGGACCGTTGGGCCACTGGAGTTGGGGTCCCAACGATTACACGGCGATCGACGACGCCCGGGAGATCTACTACGACCGACATGCGATCAGCCCGTTCGATAACAGCCCGGGTCGTTACGTAGCCCCGGACGCGGACCATCGCTACCGCGGCAACTGGCCGACCAAGGCCCCGCCCGCCCCGATCCCGGCCGCGGCCGCGCCATGACCCGTCGCATGCTGCCGATCGGTGCGGTGGCGGTCGCGCTGGCCGGCGCGCCGTTGCTGCCCGGCGCCATGGCCGCCGCCGACGATGCGGATAACGCCCGGATCTCCGGGCAGGCGCAGGCCACGTTCGCCCGCCTGGTCCCCTTCCTCGGCGTGCCCGGCGTGAACACCAGCCTGGGCACCACCACGGCGCAGGTCGGTTCGGGTAGCGCGCAGTCCTCCGCGGGGGCCGCGGACTTCGGCCTGGTCGGCACCATCGTCAACGCCAACGCGGGCGACGGCTCGACCAAGGCACCCACCCTGCAATTGCCCGAGCCGGTGAACGCCGACTCCGAGGGCACCCAGCACGTGGACCGCGATCCGTTCGCCGCACCCGGCGCCCCGGCTGCCCCGGCACCCGCGGCGGGGTCGCCGAGCGGGGGTGGCGCGCACGAGAGCGCCGATGCCACGCGCACACCGCTGAACGCCACCGGGACCGCGACCGGCCCGGACCTATCGGTGCCCGGCGTGCTCGAGGTGACCGGCGGACTGAGCCGGTCGTTTGCCGATGCGGCCGGTTCCGACGCCAAGGTGACGATCGGTCAGATTTCCTTGGCCGGTGGGCAGGTGGTGCTGTCCAACCTCAGCTGGGGCGCCGCACAACACCTCGGCGCGACCGGCGTCCCCACCTTCACGCTGAGCGGGATGACGGTGGCCGGCACACCGTTGCCGGTGACCGGACCGGAGCAACTGGCCGCGGCCATTGCCTCGGCGAACCAGGCGCTGGATCCGTTGGGCCTGGCCCTGCTCGCGCCGAGCACGGACGCAGGCGACGGCGCCGCCGTGGGTCCGCTGGTGGTGCAGTTCCGCAACCCGCAGGCGCTGGTCGACCCGACCTCCAAGGTCGGCGACGCGGCCGCCCCGCCGGTACTGCAATTGACCAAGGCGATCATCGCCGCCTACCCGGATTCCTCAGCGGCCCAGATCGTGGTCAACGCCGCGCTCGGCGCCGCCGGTGGCCGCAGTGGCGGACGGCTGGAACTCGGCGGGGTGAGTGCCCGCGCCGACCTGGCGCCGTTGGACGTCGACGGGGCCGGTCCCGGTGTCGCGCCGGCGCTGCCAGTGCTCCCCGCCACCCCGTTCGCCGCCGCGCCGCCGGTGCTGCCCGCCCTGTCTGCCGGCCCGGTGGATGCCGGTGCCGCCGCCACCGCGCCGCCGACCGTGGAGGTGGCACTGGGCAATGCCTCCCCACGCGCGGTGTCCTACGCCGTCTCCCACCATTCGCGGCGCACGCTGACCGTCACCCTGCTGGCCCTCGGCCTGCTCGTGGTGTTGCTGATGGCGGCCGGGGACCGGATCCGGGCCATGCGGTGACCAGCGGGCGCAAGGCGCTCGCCGGGTGCCTGGCCGCACCCATCGCCTGGGTCGTACTGAACGCGGTGCTGCCGTCCGGACTGCCGTTGGGGGTGCTGCTGCAGGGCGTGGTGCTGGGGTCGTTGACCGGATGCTCGGCGCTCGGCCTGGTGTTGGTCTACCGGTCCTCGCGGGTGGTGAACTTCGCGCAGGCGTCCCTGGGCTCGGCCGCCGCGGTGCTGTCCGTGCAGTTGTTCAGCACCAAGCACTGGAATTACTACGCCGCCCTGGCCGCGGGGGTGTTGGCCGCCGCGGCGGTCGGCGCGCTGTGCGATCGCGTGGTGGTGCAGCGGTTGTTCTGGGCGCCCCGGCTGATCCTCACCGTGGCCACCATCGGCCTGGCGCAAATCCTGTCCGGCGCCCAACTCGCGGTGCCCCACCTGCTCGGCGGCAGCACCGGCCTGGGCGGACTGCAGTCCGGTTTCCGCACCCCGCTGCATCTCGACTTCACCTTCGGCGAACTGCGCTTCTCCGGCGCGCACGTGATGGTGCTGATCGCCGTGCCAATCGTGCTCGGGCTCTTTGCGGTGTTCCTGCGTTCCACCGCGCTCGGGGTGGGCATCCGGGCCACCTCGTCGAACGCCGAACGCGCGATGCTGCTGGGCATCCCGGTACGTCGACTGTCCACGATGGTGTGGGCGCTGGCCGGCGCCCTGTCCGGGCTGGCCGCGATCCTGGCCGCCCCGCTGGTCGGGTCCGGCGGTGACCTGACCGCAGGCCCCACGCTGCTGCTGCCCGCGCTGGCTGCCGCGGTGATCGCCCGGATGGAGAGCCTGCCCGGCGCGGTCGGCGCGGGCATCGCGATCGGGGTCTTCCAACAAGCGGTGTTCTGGAACACCTCGCGGTCCAGCTACGTCGACGTCGCCCTGTTCGCCGCCGTGCTGCTGGCGCTGCTCGCGGAACGATCGGCCCTGTCCCGGATCCAGGATGCGAACACCGGCGGCTGGACCGGCGCCGAGGAAACCCCGCCGGTGCCATGGGAACTCGCGCACCTGCCGGAGATTGTCTGGGGTCGCCGGGTGCTGCTGGCCGCGATCGGCACCGGGTTGGTCGTGCTCCCGTATTTTCTGAGCCCCAGTCAGACCTCGCTGATCGGCACCGTCACGATCATTTACGCATTGGTCGCGGTGTCCCTGGTGGTGCTCACCGGCTGGGCCGGCCAGATCAGCCTGGGCCAGTTCGCCATCGCCGGGTTGAGCGCGGTGGTCACCGGTGACCTGATCGCCAAAGCCGGCGCCGACCTGATCGTGGCCATGCTCGCCGGTTCCGCCACCGGGGCGCTGACGGCGTTGGCCGTGGGCCTGCCCGCGCTGCGCATCCGTGGCCTGTTCCTCGGCGTGACCACGTTGGCCTTCGCCGTCCCGCTGTCCACGTTCTTTCTCAACCCGGCGAACTTCCCGCACCTGGTCCCGCAACAGGTGGACCGCCCGTTGTTCCTGTCCCGCTTCGACCTCTACAACGAACGCACCCTGTACTGGTTCTCCTTGGGAGTACTGGCGCTCGCCCTGGTGTTGGTCATCGGTATCCGCCACTCCCGGCCGGGCCGGGCAATGATCGCGGTGCGGGACAACGAGCGCGCCGCCGCCGCCCGCGGACTGAACCCGACCAGCGTGAAGCTGGCCGGGTTCGCCATCTCCGGCGCGTTGGCCGGGTTGGCCGGCGGACTGCACGTGATCGCCCTGGACGGCGTGCGCGCCGGCTCCTACGCACCCAACATGGCCTTCGAGGCGTTTTCCATGGTGGTGCTGGGCGGAGCCACCTCGCTGTCCGGGGCGTTGGCCGGGGCCACGTTCCTGCGCCTGGCCCAGTACTGGTTGACCGGTGGGTGGCAACTGGTGGTCACCGGGGCCGGCGTGCTGGTCGTGCTGCTGGTGCTACCCGGCGGGTTGGCTCGCATTCTCAACGAGGCGCGCGGCGCCATCTTCCGCGTGGTGGCCCGCGCCCGCGGCATCACCCTGTCCGGACCCGGCGGCCAGAGCGGGGCCACCGAGGTCGACCTGGCGGCCATCGGTTCCCGCATCGAGTCGGCGACACCGTCATGACGCCGCTGCTGGAGTGCACCGGCCTGGAGGTCAGCTACGGCCGCAACCACGTCCTGCATGGGGTCGACCTGGAACTGCGGGCCGGGGAGATCCTCGCCGTTTTGGGCACCAACGGTGCCGGCAAGTCCACGCTGCTGCGGGCGATCTCTGGTCTCACCCCGCCGAAAAAGGGCACGGTGCGCCTGGACGGCCGCGACCTCACCGGCGCCGACCCGATGCGCATGGCCCGCGAGGGGATGGCCTACATGCCCGGCGGCCGGGGCATCTTCCCGGATCTGACGGTGGGTGAGAACCTGCGGATGGCCACCTGGATCAGCCGTGCGAACAAGGCTCATTGCACCGCGGTGATCTCCCACGTGCTGGAACTCTTCCCCGCCCTGCCCTCTCGGTTGGACGACCGCGCCGGGCTGCTCTCCGGTGGGCAGCAGCAGATGTTGGCGCTGGCCCAGGCCTTGGTGCAGGGCCCGGCCGGCGAGGGCGGCCGACCCGGCACCCGGGTGCTGCTCATCGACGAACTGTCCCTCGGGCTGGCGCCCACGGTGGTCGCCGAACTGCTCGAGGTGGTCGGCCGATTGCGGGCCGCGGGCATCGGCATCGTGCTGGTCGAACAGTCCGCCGAACTGGCACTGCAGGTCGGTGACCGCGCCATGTTCCTGGAGAAGGGCGAGGTGCGCTTCTCCGGTTCGGCCGCGGACATCTTGGCCCGCGGCGACCTGATCCGCTCGGTGTTCCTGGCCGGGGCCCTGGACGCGGCCCCCCTGCCGAGCACGCCACCCGCGCCGAGCGCCACCGGAGCACCCGCGGTGTCCTGTACCGGGCTGCGCAAGCGCTTCGGCGGCGTGACCGCGATCGACGACGTGGACCTGGAGATCTACCCCGGCGAGATCGTCGGCCTGATGGGCCCCAACGGTGCGGGCAAGACCACCATCCTCGACGCGCTGTCCGGTTTCCTCACCCCGGATGCGGGGCGGGTCTTCCTGGCCGGTCGGGAGGTCACCGCGCTGTCCCCGCCTGCCCGCGCGCACCTCGGACTGGGTCGGTCCTTCCAGGACGCGCGGCTGTTCCCCGGCCTCACCGTGGCCGAGACCATCGCCGTGTCCTGCGAACGATGGGTCAGCTCCCGCGAGCCGTTGGCCGCGGCGTTGCGCCTGCCCGCGTCGTTGCTGTCCGAACTCGACGTGGCGGACCGCACCGAACGGATCATTGCCATGCTCGGCCTGCAGGTGTTCCGGGACCGGTTCGCCGCGCAACTGTCCACCGGATCGCGGCGCCTGGTGGAGTTCGGCTGCCTGCTCGCCCAGGAACCCGACGTGCTGCTGCTCGACGAACCCGCGGCGGGCCTGGCCCGCGCCGAGGCGGAGTTGATGGGCCCCCTGTTGCACCGCATTCGCGAGGCCACCGGCAGCGCGCTGGTCATCGTCGAGCACGACGTCGCGCTCTTGCGGCGCACCTGTGACCGGATCGTCGCGTTGGACATGGGGCGGGTGGTCACTCAGGGCGCCCCCGAGGACGTGCTCGCAGATCCGACGGTGATCGCCACCTACCTCGGCGCGGCGGCCGTCTCCCCCGCCGGATGATCACGGCTGCGCAAACCTTGCGCCGGACTTCTGCGCAGATGCCCGGACATGGCTGCGCCGAACGGGAAACGGACTTTCGCGGCCGGCGGACAAGCGCAAATCTTTACCCCACCCTGGTGTCGTTCGCCCCGCCGGCAAAGGCGGTGGCACATCAGGAGCAACCATGGCCGGACACCGCTCGGGACGCGCCCTGCAGGCGCGTGGTTCGGCCATTGCCCAACGCGTGCGCCTGCCCGGTGTAGGGCCGCACGGCCGCGTTTTCGCCCTCGGCGTTGCCGCCACCGTCGCCGTGGTGTCCACCATGGTCGGCCTCACCTGGGCCGGCTCCGACGGCGATCCGCGGACCCCGCTGCTGGATGCCTCGCCGGTGCCCTCCACCGCGCCCGGAACCTGCACGCTGTTGGTGGACGGGCGGGCCCACCAGATGGACGTGGACCGAGCTCGCACGCTGACGATGATCGCCGCGGTGGGCGCCCAGGTGAAGGCGGTGCCCGCGCAGACCGCGCGGGCTTTCGACATTGCTCTGGCCGGCCCCACGCACTACCTGCCCACCGTGACCGCGGCCCTGCAACTACTGGCCCGGGACGACACAACGGCGCCCTCGGTCGCCGGCGTGGCCGAGGTCGCCGCGTTGCGG
>DASQPJ010000117.1:0-6301 GCA_035644015.1 Sporichthyaceae bacterium | reverse complement strand
GGCTGGATCCGGGGCGCGGTGATCAACGCCGGTGACGGCACCCACGAGCACCCCACCCAGGCCCTGCTCGACGCGTACACCATGCGCGACCGCCTGGGCGGCATCGAGGGCCGTCGGGTGACCATCGTCGGCGACGTGCTGCACAGCCGGGTGGCCCGGTCCAACGTGCTGCTGCTGCACACCCTGGGCGCCGAGGTCACCCTGGTCGCCCCGCCCACCCTGTTGCCGGTGGGGGTGGGGGCGTGGCCGTGCGCGGTGTCCTACGACCTGGATGCGGAGCTGCCCAAGAGCGACGTGGTGATGATGCTGCGGGTGCAGCACGAGCGGATGAAGGACGCGTTCTTCCCCAGCGCGCGGGAGTACAGCCGCCGCTACGGGCTGCACGAGGAGCGGATGGCGACGCTGCCCGAGCACGCCATCGTCATGCACCCCGGGCCGATGAACCGGGGCATGGAGATCACCGCCCCGGTGGCCGACTCGGCGCGCTCGACGATCGTCGAGCAGGTCACCAACGGCCTGAGTGTGCGGATGGCTGTGCTGTACCTGCTCTTGTCCGGCAATGAGCCGGCCAGCGGCCGCGACGAGGAAACGGAAGGTGCATGAGCACGTTCTTGGTACGGGGCGCTGCCCCGCTGGGCGGTGAACCGACCGATCTGCTGTTGGCCGACGGACGGATCGTCGAGATCGGGGCGGGGCTGTCCGCGGCGGGTGCCCATGTCATCGACGCAACCGGGTTGATCGCGCTGCCCGGTCTGGTGGACCTGCACACGCATCTGCGTGAGCCCGGCCGGGAGGACGCGGAGACCGTGCAGTCCGGCACCCGGGCCGCCGCACTCGGCGGGTTCACCGCGGTCCATGCGATGGCCAACACCTCACCGGTCGCGGACACCGCCGGGGTGGTCGAGCAGGTGTGGCGCCTCGGTCTGGAACACGGCCACGCCGACGTGCGGCCGGTGGGCGCGGTGACCGTGGCGTTGGCCGGTGAGCGGCTCGCCGAACTCGGCGCGATGGCCGAGTGCCCGGCCGCGGTGCGGGTGTTCTCCGACGACGGCAAGTGCGTGTCCGACGCGGTGCTGATGCGCCGCGCCCTGGAGTACGTGAAGGCCTTCGACGGGGTGATTGCCCAGCACGCCCAGGAGCCCCGGCTCACCGAGGGCGCACAGATGAACGAGGGCGAAATGTCCGCGTTGCTGGGCCTGGGCGGATGGCCGGCGGTGGCCGAGGAGGCCATCATCGCCCGCGACTGTCTACTGGCCGCGCACGTCGGCTCGCGCCTGCACGTCTGCCACGTCTCGACCGCGGGTTCGGTGGACCTGATCCGCTGGGCCAAGGCCAAGGGCTGGGACGTCACTGCCGAGGTGACGCCGCATCACCTGGTGCTCACCGATGACCTGGTGCGCTCCTACGACCCGATCTACAAGGTGAACCCGCCGCTGCGCACCGCCGCCGATGTGGAAGCGCTGCGCATCGGACTGGCCGACGGGACCATCGACGCGGTGGCCACCGACCACGCGCCGCACCCGGACGAGGACAAGGACTGCGAGTGGGCCGCGGCGGCCATGGGCATGCTCGGCCTGCAGACCGCGCTGGGTGTGGTGCAGCAGGTCATGGTGGACACCGGATTGTTGGACTGGGCCGGGGTGGCCGACCGCATGTCGAGCAGGCCCGCGCGGATCGGTCGAGTGGATGGGCACGGTCGCGGGCTCGCCGTCGACGAACCGGCCAACATCACGCTGTATGACCCCACCGCCGCCTGGACCGTCGACCCCGACCAACTCGCCTCGCGCAGCCGCAACACCCCGTACCGGGGCCGGCAGTTGCCGGGTGCGGTGTACGCGACGTTCCTGCGTGGCAAGCCGACGGTGTTGGACGGGAAGCTCGCATGAGTCGGATGAGGAGACAACCGGCACTGCTGGTGCTGGAGGACGGCACCACGTTCCGCGGTGAGGCCTACGGCCAGGTCGGGGAGACGTTCGGCGAAGCGGTGTTCTCCACCGGGATGACCGGCTACCAGGAGACGCTGACCGACCCGAGCTACCACAAGCAGGTCGTGGTGATGACCGCACCGCACATCGGCAATACCGGGGTCAACGACGAGGACCCCGAGTCGGGGCGCATCTGGGTGGCCGGCTACGTGGTGCGTGACCCGGCCCGGGTTCCGTCGAACTGGCGCTCTGTCAAGCCATTAGAGGTCGAGCTGCGGGCGCAAAACGTCGTGGGCATCAGCGGCATCGACACCCGGGCCCTGACCCGGCACCTGCGCGACGCCGGCGCCATGCGGGTCGGCGTGTCCAGCGTCGAGACCGAGCAGGCGGCGCTGCTGCAACGGGTGCTCGCCTCCCCGGACATGCTCGGCGCGGACCTGGCCAAGGAGGTGTCCACCCCGCAGCCCTACGTGGTGCCGGCGATCGGGGAGAAGCGGTTCACCGTGGTGGCCGTCGATCTCGGCATCAAGGCAATGACCCCACACCGCATGGCGCAGCGGGGCATCGAGGTGCACGTGGTGCCCGCCACGGTCACCGCCGCCGACGTGCTGGCCCGCGACCCGGACGGGGTGTTCCTGTCCAACGGCCCCGGTGACCCGGGTGTCGCGGACTACGCGGTAGACCTGGCCCGCGGGGTATTGGACGCGCGGGTGCCGCTGTTCGGAATCTGCTTCGGCAACCAGATCCTCGGCCGGGCGTTGGGCTTCGGTACCTACAAGCTGCGCTTCGGTCACCGCGGCATCAACCAGCCGGTGATGGACCGCACCACCGGGAAGGTGGAGATCACCGCGCACAACCACGGTTTCGCGGTGGACGCGCCGCGGACCGGTGCCACCGAAACCCGGTACGGGCGCGCCGAGGTGTCCCACGTCTGCCTCAACGACGACGTGGTGGAGGGCGTGCGCTGCCTCGACGTGCCGGCGTTCTCTGTGCAGTACCACCCGGAGGCCGCGGCCGGCCCGCATGACGCCGGGTACCTGTTCGACCGTTTCGCGGATCTGATGTCGGGTCAGAAGTTGGAGAGCGCGCATGCCTAAGCGGGACGACATCAGCTCGGTGCTGGTGATCGGGTCCGGTCCGATCGTGATCGGGCAGGCCTGCGAGTTCGACTATTCGGGCACCCAGGCCTGCCGCGTGCTGCGCGCAGAGGGTCTGCGGGTCAGCCTGATCAACTCCAACCCGGCGACGATCATGACCGACCCGGAGTTCGCCGACGCCACCTACGTCGAGCCGATCACCCCGGAGATGGTCCGCAAGGTCATCGAGAAGGAACGCCCCGACGCGATCCTGGCCACCCTCGGTGGGCAGACCGCATTGAACGCGGCCATGGCCTTGCACGCCGACGGCACCCTGGAGGAGTTCGGCGTCGAGCTGATCGGGGCCAAGGTCGAGGCCATCGAGGCCGGCGAGAACCGGGAGAAGTTCAAGCAGATCGTCGCCGACATCGGCGCGGAGAGCGCGCGTTCGGTGGTCTGCCACTCCATGGACGACTGCCTCAAAGCCGTCGCGGACCTCGGCTACCCGGTGGTGGTGCGCCCGTCGTTCACCATGGGCGGCGCCGGATCCGGCATGGCGTACGACGAAGAGGACCTGCACCGCATCGCGGGCTCCGGCCTGCAGGCCTCACCGACCACCGAGGTGCTCCTGGAGGAGTCGATCCTCGGGTGGAAGGAGTACGAACTCGAGCTGATGCGCGACCGCGCGGACAACGTGGTGGTCATCTGCTCGATCGAGAACCTGGACCCGATGGGCGTGCACACCGGTGACTCGATCACCGTCGCGCCGGCGCTGACGCTGACCGACCGCGAGTACCAGATCATGCGTGACGTCGCGATCGACGTGATCCGCGCCGTGGGCGTGGACACCGGCGGCTGCAACATCCAGTTCGCGGTGGAGCCGTCCACCGGCCGGCTCATCGTCATCGAGATGAACCCCCGGGTCTCGCGCTCCTCGGCGCTGGCGTCGAAGGCGACCGGCTTCCCGATCGCGAAGATCGCCGCCCGGCTGGCCATCGGTTACACCCTGGACGAGATCCAGAACGACATCACCCGGGAGACCCCGGCCAGCTTCGAGCCGACGCTGGACTACGTCGTGGTGAAGGTGCCGCGGTTCGCCTTCGAGAAGTTCCCGCAGGCCGACGCCCGGTTGACCACGCACATGAAGAGCGTCGGTGAGGCGATGGCGATCGGCCGCAACTTCACCGAGGCGCTGCAGAAAGCCCTGCGTTCGTTGGAGAAACGCGACGCCACGCTGTCCTGGGCCGGCGAGCCCGGCGACGCCACGGCCCTGTTGGAGAAGATCGCCACCCCGTATGACGGGCGACTGCGCGATGTCGTCCATGCGCTGCGGGCCGGTGCCACCCCCGAGCAGATCAACGACGCCACGAAGATCGACCCCTGGTTCGTGGACCAGTTGTTGCTGCTGCACGAGGTGGCCGAGGAACTCGCCGACGCCGAACAACTCGACCCGGACCTGCTGCGATTGGCCAAGCGGCACGGGTTCTCCGACGCGCAGATCGCCGAGATTCGACGCATCCCCGAGGCCGTGGTCCGCGGGGTGCGGCACGCGTTGGGTATCCGCCCGGTCTACAAGACGGTGGACACCTGCGCCGGGGAGTTCGAGGCGCACACGCCGTACCACTACTCGTCCTACGACGAGCAGACCGAGGTGAGGCCCGGTCAGAAACCGAAGGTGATCATCCTCGGATCCGGGCCGAACCGCATCGGGCAGGGCGTCGAATTCGACTATTCCTGCGTGCACGCGTCCTTCGCGCTGCGCGAGGCGGGCTTCGAGACCGTCATGGTCAACTGCAACCCGGAGACGGTGTCCACCGACTACGACACGTCCGACCGGTTGTACTTCGAGCCGCTGACCCTCGAGGACGTGCTCGAGGTGGTGCACGCCGAGCAGAAGGCCGGCGAGGTGGTCGGCGTGGTGGTGCAACTCGGTGGACAGACGCCGCTGGGCCTGGCGCGCGCACTCAAGGACGCCGGGGTGCCGATCGTGGGTACCTCACCGGAGGCCATTCACCTCGCCGAGGACCGTGGTGCGTTCGGCCGGGTGCTGGCCGCCGAGGGCCTGACCGCACCGAAGTGGGGCACCGCGTTCTCCTTCGACGAGGCCAAGGCCATCGCCGATGAGGTCGGGTACCCGGTGTTGGTCCGCCCGTCCTACGTGCTCGGTGGGCGCGGCATGGAGATCGTCTACTCCGAGCAGATGCTCGCCGACTACATCTCTCGGGCCACGGAGATCTCCGCGGACCGCCCGGTGCTGGTCGACCGCTTCCTCGACGACGCGGTGGAGATCGACGTCGACGCCCTCTACGACGGCACCGAGTTGTTCCTCGGTGGGGTGATGGAGCACATCGAGGAGGCCGGGATCCACTCCGGGGACTCCGCGTGCGTGCTGCCGCCGATCACCCTGGGCAATGCCGACATCGCCCGGATCCGCACGTCCACCGAGTCCATCGCCCGGGGTGTCGGGGTGCGCGGCCTGATCAACGTGCAGTACGCGATCGCCGCGGACGTGCTCTACGTGCTCGAGGCCAACCCGCGAGCCTCGCGCACCATCCCGTTCGTGTCCAAGGCGACCGCGACCCCGTTGGCCAAGGCCGCGGCCCGGGTGATGCTCGGCGCGACCATTCCCCAGTTGCGGGTCGAGGGTCTGTTGCCCCCGCGCGGTGACTGCGCGGACCTGCCCTTCGACGCCCCGGTGGCGGTCAAGGAAGCGGTGATGCCGTTCAACCGGTTCCGCACGCCGGACGGACGGCACGTGGACACCATCCTCGGCCCGGAGATGCGTTCCACCGGTGAGGTGATGGGCATCGATTCCTCGTTCGGCACCGCGTTCGCCAAGTCACAGGCCGGTGCGTACGGGTCGCTGCCGGTCAAGGGCGCGGCGTTCGTCTCGGTGGCCAACCGCGACAAACGAGCGATGATCTTCCCGGTGAAACGGCTGGCCGACCTCGGTTTCGAGATCCTGGCCACCGGCGGTACCGCCGACGTGCTGCGGCGCAACGGGGTGCATGCCACGGTGGTGCGCAAGGGCCACCACGGGCCGGGCCCGGCCTCCGAGCAATGGCCGGACGGCGAGCCGACGATTGTGACGCGCATTCAGAATGGCGAGATCGCGCTGATCGTGAACACCCCGTTCGGGGTGGGTTCCCGGGTGGACGGCTGGGACATCCGCACCGCCGCGGTGGGGTCGAACACCCTGTGCGTGACCACCGTGCCCGGCCTGGCCGCGGCGGTGCAGGGCATCGAATCCCTGCTGCGCGGGGACATCGGGGTGAAGTCACTGCAGGAGTACGCCGCCGA
>DASQPJ010000116.1:0-6452 GCA_035644015.1 Sporichthyaceae bacterium | reverse complement strand
TGCACCGCCGGGGACCCGCGCCCCACCACCAGGACCCGGCCGAGACGCGAACAGGCCCGGTGGCAAAAGCCACCGGGCCCTTGTCGTGTCAGGCGCCGTCGGTGCCCGTGGTCGGGCTGTTGTCGGACGGGGCGCCGGTGAGGTTCTTCAGCTGGTCGTTCACGTCGGCCAGGGCCTTGCCGAGGTTCAGCAGGGCGCGGTCGAGGTTGTTGGCCAGGATCGCGTTCAGGTGGAGGTCGGGCACCTGGGCCAGGCTCATCGGGTGGCCCTCCACGCCGGCCACGAACCGACCCTTGTCCTGGGCCTTCTTCACCAGCGCTCGGGTCACCGTGACGTTGAAGGGCAGCAGCACGGAGTAGTTCGCGTCCCACCCGGCCGGGGTGTTGAACACGTACCCGCGTCGGTGGCTACCGGCGAGCTTCAGCTGGCGCAGGATCGAGGTCGAGCTGGCGATCGTAGTAACGGTGTGCCCGTCGTTGAGGTGGTACTTGTTGATCGCCCGCACCACCTTCTTGGCCTCGGACAGGTTGTCCGCGACCTTCACGTGCACGTAGGCCGCCTTGTGCTCCTGGGCCACCATCTTCAGTACTTCGTAGATGTTGGGCACGGTGCCGCCGCCGTTGTCGAGCTTGCAGGACTTGCGCAGCTTGTCGTAGGTGATGTCCGCGACCGAGCCGCTGCAGTTCGTGGTGATCGCCAGGTCGTCGTCGTGCATGACCACGGTGCGGTGGTCCTTGGTGAAATGCACGTCGAACTCGATGGCGTCCGCGCCGATGTTCAGGGCGCGAGTCAGGGTGTTCAGGGCGTTCACGGTGCCCCAGTCATCACCGCCGCGGTGGGCCACGATCTGCAGATCGGACGGGGACGGAGTGGTGCTCTTCGCCTGCGCGGCGGGGCCCGCGGCCAGCGTGCTGCCCGCCGCCACCGCCATGACCAGGCCGGCCTTCACCCCCAGGGCGACGCCACTGCGTCCACGCCCGGGGCGAATTCCCGCCGTCGCCCCCTTCAGTTCTACGTCGTACATGCCGATCTCCTCCCCGGGGATGTGCGCGTCCGCCGTACGCGCAGTGCTCATCCGAGGGTGAAGTTCCGGCGACTTCCCGGTGTGGAATAAACTTCGTCTTGACGTGGACATACCAGATCCACGCCAAGTTCCCATTCTTCTCCCGGGCTAACCGGTGGAATTCCGGATATCTCGGGCTATGGGTACATAGACAGCGCTTTGCAGGAAACGCCGCAGGGGCGGCACCCGAATCGGGTGCCGCCCCTGCGGGCGTGCTGAGTCGTACTAGTTGCCGTTCGCGTGGCCCATCGCAGCCATGTTGGCCGCGCCGGACAGGCTCGCCAACGTCTCGCGGACACCGGTGAGCTGGGCGTTGATGCTGTCCCGACGGTGGGTCAGGGCAGCCACCTCACGCTCGGCCTCCTGCTGCAGCCGCTCGGCGCGCGAAGCGGTCTCGGTGACCAGCTCGACGGCCGCGGCCCGAGCGGCCTCGATCAGGGCCTGGGCGGCCCGCTGCGAGTCCTCGGTGATGGTGATCGACTCGGTCTTGAGCTGGGCGGACATCTGCGCGGTCTCCTGCAGACGACGCTCCGCGGTCTCCTGGCGGGTCACCACGTCGCGCTCGAACTGCTCGCGCTGCGCGGTCATCTTGGTCTCGACCTCGGTGGCCAGCTGGGCGCCCCGGGCGCGAGCGGACTCGACAACCTCGGCCGCGCCGTTTGCAGTCTGGGCGGCCTTTTCGGTGCCCTGGATGCGAATCATGTCGGCCTCACGGCGGGCCTCGTCCATCATCCGGTCCATCGCCTCGCGGGCGGTCGCCTCGGCGCGCTGCGCCTCCGCGTCCATGCGGGCGTAGGCGGCCTCGCACTCGGCCTGCGCGGCGTCACGGTCGCGCTGGGCCATCGCGGCGGCCTCGTCGCAAGCGCGATTACCGTCCTCGTCGGCCTCGCGCAGGATGCCCTCGAGCTTGCGCGACAGGGTCACGTAGTACGGAGCGCTCTCGCCCCGTGACATCGCGCCGCGCATGCGCTGAATCTCGCGCTCCAACTCGACCGCGCGACGATCAAAAGCCGCCCGCTCCGCAGCGAGCGCGGCGACCTTCGAGTCGACCGCAGTCCGCTCGTAGCCGCGCATCGCGGTGTCGAAGGCTTGCGCCATGGGGTTCATGGTCATGGTGTCACTGATCCTTCTCAGCACGGGCATGGACAGGGAGTACTTGGGCCGGCGGGCGGGAGCCGGCCGGGAATTGTTCTGACTCAACCAGAAGGGTTGCAGGCTTCGCGCGTGTACGCGGGGAATGGCGAAATTTCCCGGCCTGGAATGGCAAATTTTTTTGACTTGACGGGGTCAAATATCGTCATTCTCGCCGCGAAATGCGGAATGAGCGGATTGTCCTTTCTGTCGTCGAATATCCGACATGTCCGAATGCGCGTCACTTCACGTAAGGGTCTCGCTACGCAATGTATGCGGGAACGCAGCGGAAGGCATTCGGGGAAGATCCGCCTAGCTCGGTGAAGGTCCACATATCAGCGCACACGTGGGGAGAACTTGGGCTATCCGGTGTGGGAAGAGACAGAACCGATCCTTACGGTGAAACCGCCGGGGGGCCGGCGAACGGACCGTTCCATGCCATTCACCGCGAGTCATCCCGCGGCTGTGCTGCCTTTCTTGCGGACACCATTGCCGGCCTCGGCACTGGTGATCGGGTCGATGGCCCCGGACGCCCCCGGCTACATCCCGGCGCCGTTCGCCCCGCGCATCGACGGCACGCACAGCGTCACCGGGGTGGTCACCGTGGATCTGGCGCTGGGCCTGCTCGTCTGGCTGCTCTGGCACGTGGTGCTCGCCGGACCCGCCCTGGACGCGGCGCCGCAGGGGGTGCGGGCCCGCTGGGGTTCGATCCCGATCGGCGTGCGCGCCCGGTTGCGTCGCCCGCGGGACCTGGTCCTGTTGCTCGCGGCGCTGGCGATCGGTGCCGCCACCCACGTCTTCTGGGACGGGTTCACCCACCAGGGTGGTTGGGGCGTGCAACGGATCGCCCTGCTGCGGGAACACCACCTGGGCTTCTCCATGTGGACGGTGGCGCAGGTCGGGTGCAGCCTGTTCGGGCTGGTGGTGGTGGGCATCGCGCTGACGCTGGCCTACCGACGGGCCCCGGTGGTGGCCGAGGTGCCCGCCGCGAACACCGGCGCCCGGTTGGCCTGGGCGGCGATCGGCGGCGCCGGCCTGGTCGGGGCGGTGCATGGGTTGAACCTGGTGCGCGCGCTGGACCTCCCGGCGTACCTGGTGCCGGTGGAAGTGCTCACCGGCGGGATATCCCTGGCCGCGATCGCCGGCGGCACCCTGGCCACGGTCTGGCACGTTCAACACCTCAACACCTGAACGCTCCCGGCCAGCCCGCGCGGCGCCCGGCTCCGAAGTAATGGCGTGCCGGGGAGACAGCCATGAGCGCGGGACCTGCGTTGCGGGTGCGTCGAGCCGTCGGGGTGACCCGCGGCGTGGTGTTGGTGCTGCACGGCGGCAAGGCGGAGAGTCGGGCGCCGGCCCGGCCCTGGCATCTGTCCGCGGTGCGCATGCGGTTCTTCGCCCGAGCGGTCCATCGCGCGGAACGTCGCCACGGCATCGCCGTCTGGTCGCTGCGCTACCGATGGCGCGGCTGGAACGGCGCGGAGGCCTCCCCGGTGGCCGACGCCCGCTGGGCGCTGGACCGCATCCGCGCCGAGCATGGCGCGGTGCCGGTGGTGCTGATCGGGCACTCCATGGGCGGACGCACCGCGCTGCGGGTGGTGGACGACGCGGGCGTGTGCGCGGTGCTCGGCCTGGCGCCGTGGTTGCCCGACGGGGAGCCCCGATTGCCGCTGGGTCCCCGTCCGCTGCTGGTGATGCACGGCACCGCGGACCGGTGGACCGACCCGGTGGCCTCTCGGGCCTATGTGGTGGCCGCCGCGGCCGAGGGCACCCCGGCGAGATGGGTGCCGATCCCCGACGTCGGGCATTTCCTGCTGCGCGAGCGGCGGCTATGGCGGCGGCTCGCCCTGGACTTCGTGGCCGGCCTGCCTTGCCTGCATGGGCAAGCCGAGGCCGCGGCGGCGCCGAACCCCGAGCAACAGGCCGATCCGGGCGACCCGCACTCGGATGACCGTTGCACAGGAAGGTCCCGACCCTGAATACCCATCGTCGACGCATTGCGGTGGTCGGCGCGGGCATCTCCGGGTTGTCGGCCGCCTGGGTGCTGCAACGCGCCGCGGACGTCACGCTCTACGAGGCCGACGACCGGCTCGGCGGCCACGCGCACACCCACGACGTGGCGCGCCCCACCGGCGCCCCGATCGCGGTGGACAGCGGCTTCATCGTGCACAACGAGCGCACCTACCCGACCCTGCTGCGGCTGTTCGCCGCGCTCGGCGTGGCCACCGCACCGTCGGACATGTCGATGTCCGTGCACTGCGAGGGTTGCGGGCTGGAGTACGCCGGGGCGCGTGGCCTGCGCGGGCTGTTCCCGACGGCGGAAAACCTGCGCCGACCGGCGTACCTGCGGATGCTCACCGAGGTGCCGCGGTTCCATCGGGCCGCTCGCGCGCTGCTGCGCACCCCGCCCGGGCCGACCGAACCGACGCTGGGTCAGTTCGTTTCCACGCAGGGGTATTCGGACTATTTCGTGGCGCACTTCTTGGTCCCGGTGGTTGCCGCGGTGTGGTCCTGCGGGCCCGGCACCGCGATGCAGTACCCGGCCCGCTACCTGTTCCGGTTCCTCGACCACCACGGCATGTTGGCGGTCACCGGCTCCCCGGCCTGGCGCACCGTGGTCGGCGGTTCGCGGACCTACGTGCAAGCCGTGGCCAAAGACCTCACCGCAGTGCACACCGCCACCCCGGTGCGCGCCGTGACCCGGACCGCGAGCGGCGTTGCCATTCGCGACGACGGTGACGGCCTCGCGCAGTTCGACGCCGTGGTAGTGGCCACCCACTCGAACCAGGCGTTGGCGCTGCTCGGGGAACCGACCGCGACCGAAACCGCGGTGCTGGGCGCCATCCCGTACTCGGTGAATCACACCGTGCTGCACACCGACCAAGCACCGATGCCGAGGGCGGTGCGGGCCCGGGCCTCGTGGAACTACCGGCTGCGCAGCTGCGCCGGGGCCGGTGACGCCGTGCTGGTCACCTACGACATGAAGCGGCTGCAGTCACTGCCCGGCCCGACGCCCTACCTGGTCAGCCTGAACGACCCGGAGGTGGACCCGGACCGGGTGATCGCCCGCATGGTCTACGAACACCCGATCTACACCCCCGAGTCGGTGGCCGCGCAGGCCCGGCTGCCCGAGCTGGACGACGACCGGGTGGTGTTCGCCGGGGCGTACCACGGGTGGGGCTTCCACGAGGACGGCGCCGCCTCCGGCGTCCGCGCCGCGGCCCGGCTGGGGGTGGCCTGGTGACCCGCTCCGCTCTGCCCAAGTCACCCGAGTGTGTAGCTGTGCAGCCCGAAAGGGCCCTTTCCACCCGCGCAACTACACACTCGGGGGAGAAGGGCAGCCGCTGGGGTGGCGCGGCCATCTACGACACCGTGGTCGCGCACGTCCGGCAGACCCCGCTGCACAACAGTTTCCGTTACCGCAGCTACAGCTGGCTGGTCGACCTGGATCGGTTGCCGCGCCCGCCCCGGCCGTTGCGCGGGCTGGCCGAGTTCCGGTCCGCCGATCACCTTGGCCGCCCGGACCGCACGCTGCGGGCCAACGTGGACGCCTTTCTGGCGGCCAACGGCATCGACCTGCGTGGCGGGCACGTGCTGATGCTGGCCAATGCCCGGGTGTTCGGGCACGTGTTCAACCCGCTGTCGGTCTTCTGGTGCCACCACCCGGACGGTGCCCTGCGCTGCGTGATCGCCGAGGTGCATAACACCTACGGCGAGCGGCACTGCTACCTGTTCACGCCGGACGCGTCCGGGCGCGCGGAGTTCGCCAAGGAGTTCTACGTCTCGCCGTTCTACCCGGTGGACGGGAAGTACGTGATGCGACTGCCCGAGCCGGGGGAGCGATTGGCGGTGTCGGTGGAGCTGCATCGCGGCGCGGACCGACCGTTCGTGGCCACTGTGCGCGGCCGCCGACGCATGGCGGGCATCGCCACGTTGCTGCGTGCCGCGCTGCGGGTGCCGCTGGTCACGCTCACCGTCGCCACGCAGATCCGCTACCAGGGCATCAAGTTATGGGCGCGGCGACTGCCGGTCGTCCCGCGTCCGGAGCACCACCGGCAGGAGGAGGGGGTCCGATGAGCGTCACCGACGACCGGATGCGCGGTGTCGAGGTCGAGGTCGATCCGCTGCTGTGGCCGGATGTGGCGGCACTGCCGCCGGGTGGCCTGCGGGCCCGCGTCGCGCGGGAACTGTTCACCCGTCAGGTGGCTCGGTTGCCGCTGCGCGTGCTGCTCGAGGATGGGCGGAACATCGGCGGCGGCGG
>DASQPJ010000115.1:0-8322 GCA_035644015.1 Sporichthyaceae bacterium | reverse complement strand
GGCGGTGCGCTTCGGGTCGGCGATCTGCAGCAGGGTGGTGGCGTCGGAGCGGTGTCCGACCAGAGCCACCAGCACCGCGCCGTCGCGCACCGATCGGGGCTCGCGGCGCAGGCGCTCCACCAGCCGGGCCCGGTTCTGTGGGCTGCGCACACATCCCTCGGCCCAGGTCCCGCCGGACACCTGGATGGTGCCGTCGCGGTACTCCAACGCGACGACGCGCCCGGTGAGCTCGGCGACCACGTCGGTGATCTCCGCCAGGCCGCCGCCGGCGGCCACCGCGGTGAGCAGTTCGTGCATCCGCAACACCCGGTTGAGCGCCTCGACCTGGTCGTGTTCCCGGGCGTGCCGGCGGGCGTTGTCCACCGCCACCGCGAGTTGCTGGGCGAGCACCTGCACCGGGAACAGGGCGTTGTCGTCCAGAGCGGCATCGGTGTGCACGATCAACCGACCCAGCTGCAGGTTCAGGCTGCGGATCGGGATCGCGTACCCGCCGGGTACCGCGCTCGGTCCGGTAGTGCCGTCGGCCGTGTCGAGGTCAATGTCCACCCCGGTGCAGGCAACGAGCGTGGGCACCGTGGCCACGGCCAGGTCGAGGATGTCCGACTCGCTGCGGTCGGTCATCAACATGGACAGCAGGGTGAGCTTGTGCAGCTCGGTGCAGGCCATGCCGGGCGGGGGCGTGCCGGTCCGGGCGAGCTCGGTCAGCCGAGGATCGCCGGTGAAGCGGGACGGGTCTTCGTTGACCATGACCCCCGGGACCGGGCTATTGGGGCAACGGGAGCGGCCGCAGCTCTTCCTCGTCGTAGAACGGACTGTCCCAGACCGTCCCCGAGATCACCACCCTCGGATGCGTACGCAGCACGTTGATGATCTGGGCAGCGGGCAGCACCTGAAGGTCGTAAAAACACGCCAGGGTGTGCCGGATGGTCGGGGCGAGCAGGTTGAGCGTGGACTCGTACCGGTACAGGTCCTCGAAGCCGCTCGCGTCCAGATCCCCGCACCAGTCCAGCACCCCGGCGATGCACTGCCGTTCCACCCCACCGGATGGCGCCTGCCGGACCAGGTCGGCGACCCAGCCGGCCATGAACTGAGCGGAGAACTGCCCACCGCGCAGGTAGGAGTCGTGCGTGGGCACCACCGCGACCTCGGCGGTCGGGCCGACCACGCGGCGCACGGAGCCGGTGAGCTCGTGCGCCGCCTCGGCCGTCACGCAGACCGCGCCCTCGCCGCGGCGCACGGCCCCGGCGAGGTAGCGGGTCAGCAGCGTCTCCCGTTCGGCGGGATCGCCGAAGAGCACCGCGAGGTGGGTGCCCTCCGGTGCCTCGTCGAGCACCGCCGAACCGAGATTGGTCATCAGCCGGTGAGTTCCTTGCGCACGATGTCCCGGGCCGCGCACATCGCACCGAGCTTCTTCTGCGCCACGATGCGACGCAGCGAGGCGATCGAGCAGTCGGTGGAGATGCACACCTTCTCCGGCGGGACCATCGCGATGGTGGACCGGATCCAGTCCGCGATTTGCCCCACCGGCTCGAGGTTGAGGCTCTTGACGTTGACCGCGCCGATGCCGAGGTCCTTGTCCGCCGGCCAGGCCGCCAGCGCCTTGGTGTCCTCGAAGTTGTGCGAGGCCATCTCCAGCTGCAACTGGTCGGCGTTGATGTCGAACGCCCACGGGAAGATCTTCGAGCCCATCGCGCCGGAGTCCGGCACCGCGTTCTGGCCCTCTTCGTGGCCGTAACACATGTGCACGACCTTGTAGAGGTCGACGCCGTCCAGCGCGGTGTTGATGACCTCGAGCATCCAGTCGGCCGGGTCCAACAGCGCGAAGACGATCGGGTAGGCCTCGGCGAACTGGATCTGGTCGACCCCGCGCGCGGCCAGGTCCTTGAACTCTGCGTTGTAGGCGCGGGCGTAGCCCATCGCCAGGGCCGGCAGGTCGTTGTAGTGCTTGTCGGTGGACAGCAGAGCCATGGTCAACGGACCCAGCCCGACGTTGATCTTCACCGCGTGGTCGGTGGCGTCCATGGCCGCTTCGGCCACCGGCTTGAACACCGGGCGCACCCAGCCGATCTCGGAGACCACGGTCGGCTTGTAGATCGGCATGTCGTAGACACCGACCTGGATGCGGTCGCCGTACGGGCGGATGCCGTCCAGCCGGTTCGGCAGGTAGTGGAAGAGCTCGGAGAGCTCGTAGTCGGTCTCGTTCTCGTAGTGCTGACCACCGTCGGTGACGATGTCCAGGCCGACCCGCTCCTGGTCGCGCACCACCGCGGCCACCGCGGCCCGGTAGAGCTCACGGGTGCGGTAGCTGGGGAATTCCTGCGCCTCGGTGCCGACCTCGAACACCCGACCCTGCATGTAGATCGGCCGCGGATACGACCCGACCTGCGTTGTCGGCAACAGAACATCACGGCCACGGAGCTGCATGGTTGGTCCTCTCGTTTTGTCTTAGGAGCTGAAGCCCACGGTGACGTAGTCGCTGTCCTCGAGGCCGGCCTCGGTCACCGTGAGGTTGCCGGGAATCTCGGTGCCGTCCTCGCGACGCATCACATAGCCGACGCCGGGACGCTCCGGGATGCGCCGATTGATGACACCGAAGGCGACCTTGTCACAGGCCTCCTCGATGGTGTCAGTGGGCTCGAACGCGACCAGGAAACTGAGGAAGTCCCCGTCGAAGAGGGCCTGCACCGAGATCAGGGTTTCCGTCTCGGTGCTCATGACGCGGCCATCCGTGCGGCGTACTCCTCGGCGTAGTCGAACGCCCAGGCCATGTTGAAGGCGTCGTCGCCCATCTCCTCCGAGGAGATGCCCATGTAGTCGAAACAG
Source organism: Sporichthyaceae bacterium (assembly GCA_035644015.1). Taxonomy (GTDB): domain Bacteria; phylum Actinomycetota; class Actinomycetes; order Sporichthyales; family Sporichthyaceae; genus DASQPJ01. Next base: position 5,499 of record DASQPJ010000115.1, on the reverse strand, counting down.
CCGGTCAGGTCGGCCGGCTGCACGGAGCCGTCCATCAGCCGATCGATGATCGTGCGCTGGTGGGCCATGTGGTTGCGGTCCTCCCACCAGATGCGCCGACACGGGTCGGAGCAGAACCAGTACTTCTTGCCGTTGTGCACGAGCTTGTACGGCCGCACCGGGTAGTTGACCGAGCCCGGTGAGGTCGCGCAACCCACCGGGAGATTGCACATCTTGCAGATCCACGGCAGCGTCGTGGGCAGCGTCAGGTCGGGCCGGCCGTCGTTGACGTTGTGGATGACCTGGTCCCACAGCGGGCCCCAGGTCTCCTCCCACTTCGGGTACTTCGAGCACAGCCATTCCCGCTCAGCCTTGGACACCCCGGCGTTGGGGTTCCAGAACAGCGTCCACCGGTAGAACCAGGTGCCGAGGTGCCCGGAGTGGTGGGACTGGTCGAGACATTCGATGAACTCGTCCCAGTACCAGGGCTTCTGCAGCCCGTAGTCCTCGATGGAGGCGAGGAACTGCTCGCAGATCCACTCCTGCATGAACTCCCGGTAGGACTGCTCGCGGGATTCCAGCGGGGTGTAGTAATCCATCGAGGGCCCGGTGACGATCGAGAACAGCCGCTGGCAGAGCCAGAACGTGCGGTCGATGACCCACTGGGCGTGCGCCGGGTCGGTCTCCATGATCGCGTCGAGGGTCGGGCCGCCCTGTTGGGCGTGGCGGGCCTCGTCGGTCTGGATCGAGGAGATCAGGTTGGCGAAGTTGACATCGCCCGCCTCCAGCGCACCCGCGGCCAGCGCGACGAACTGCAGGTTGGTGAAGCCGGTCTCGATGGTGAACGGCAGACCCAGGGCGATGTCCACCGCGGACGGGGAGGTCATCGTGCCGTCGAAGAACGCACGGCCGGCGATGATCGCCCAGTTGTTGGTGTGGTACGCCTTCGTCGCCCAGTCGTAGTGGATGTCCTTGCTGACCAGTTCGTGCGCGAAGAACGCGTTGAGCTGGGTGTGCCGCATCTCGTCCAGGGCGCCGAGCACCGCCATGTTGCGCCAGCCGCCGGTCAACCCGAACCGCGCCATGGTCAGTTCGGCGGGCACCGCGAGGTACTCGATCTGGGTGAGCGACCCGAAGTGCAGCTTGGAGTTGGTCTTGGTGCCCTCGTCCAGGTTGTCGAACAAGTTGGTGCGCTGCAGCGCGGCCTTCACCGAGTAGGCCGCGGTCTCCTTCTGCCGCTGGGTGGCCACGTACTCCCCGTAGGAGCAGCGGTAGTCCTCCCGCCACGCGTGCCAACGCTCGCGCTCGGTGGCGCCACCGCCGGACATCGGTTCCGGAAACACCGTGCCGTCGTCGACGTAGGTGAACTCCCAGTCCGTGAGCCGGGTGATGTCGTGCCATTCCTCGCGCTTGAGCAGGGTCATCGTCGGCAGTCCTCCTCGGCCAAGCCCGGTCGCGTTGGTCGCAACCTCTCACCGGGCCGGTGGCCGGCGCCTCGTCCTGTAGGACCAGGCAGGGCAGGTCCGATTCGTCCGATGACAGGTAGGTCATGCCCCGGCGTGCCCACGTGGGGGCACACTGCCGGTGTGAATGAGCTGCCCTCGGCCGCTGTCCTCGTCGTCGAGGACGACGCCGACCTGGGTCGGATGCTGGTCCGGCTGCTCACCGGCGCGGGCTACGCACCGACCTTGGCCCCGGACGGCCAACAGGGCTTGCATCTGGGCCTGACCCGCGGCTGGGACGCCATGGTCATCGACCGCGGGCTGCCCGCCGTCGAGGGGTTGGACCTGCTACGCGCCCTACGCCGGCGCGGCATCCGCACTCCGGTGCTGGTGTTGTCCGCCCGGGGCACGCCGGCCGAGCGGGTGCAGGGCCTGGACGCCGGCGCGGAGGACTACCTGGCCAAGCCGTTCGACGTGGAGGAGTTGCTCGCCCGGGTGCGCGCGCTGCTGCGTCGCCACCTGGACTCCGCACCCAGCCTGATGCTGGGCAGCGCGCGGTTGGACGTCGAGGCACGCGTCGTGGTCGACGCCGCCGGACGGGAGACCGCGTTGTCCGAGCGGGAGTCGACGTTGCTGGCCACCCTCGCCACCCGGCCGGAGCAGGTGTTCACCCGCCGCGACCTGCTCACCCGGGTGTTCGACGACGCCGATTCGGAGTCCGTGGTGGACACCTACGTGCACTACTGCCGACGCAAGCTGGGCCGTGGGGTGATCCGCACCGTGCACGGACTCGGCTATCGATGCGGCGAGCTGTGAGGGAGCGCTCCGGCGACGCCGAGTTGGTTCACCGGGCGGCGCGACGGGTCGCCGTCCAGGTCGCCGCTGTCGTAGCGGCAGCGATGCTGGCCCTGCTGGTGGTGTTGATGGCGGTGGTGATCCGCGGCGAGAACAGCACGGCGGATGCCCTGCTGCGCCGCACCGCGGTCACCGCGGACGACGTCGGCGATCCACCGCCGGGCACCTGGATCGTGTTCCGCAGCGCCCGGGGCGTGCGGGCCTCGGCGGGCCTGCCGAAGACGGTCAGTGCCGTGTTGGCCGGCGCCGCCGTAGGGGCGGACAACCGGGCTCGGTTGATCTCCTACTCGACGCCCGGTGGTGCGCACTTCCGGATCCTCACCGAGCAACTGGGGGCACGCACGGTCCAGGTCGTGCTGAATCGCGCGACGCAGGATCAGGAACGGCGTCACCTGATACGCGCCGGAGCAGTCGTGGCGGTGGCCGGCCTGCTCGCCGCCGCCAGCATCGGCCTGGTGGTCGGGCGTCGGGCAGTGCGTCCCCTGGCCACTGCGCTGGGATTGCAACGGCGCTTCGTCGCCGACGCCGGTCACGAGTTACGCACCCCGCTGACCCTGCTCAGCACCCGCGCGCAACTACTGGAGCGCGAATTGCGGGCGGCCGACCCGGTCGGGGCAGCGGCGACGGACGTGCGTGGGTTGGTCGAGGACGTCCGCCGGCTGGATGCGGTGGTCGAAGACCTGTTGGTCGCCGCCGATCCGCGAGAGCCGCAACCACGTACGGCGGTGGACCTGGTCGCACTGGTCGGACAGATCCTGGACAGTGCTGCCGCCCGAGCGCTCACCGCAGGCGTCGAGCTGCGCAGCGACGGCGGTGGCACGGCGCTGGTACTCGGCATGGAGACGGCGTTACGGCGGGCCCTGTTGGCCCTGGTGGACAACGCGATCGACCACACCCCATCGGGTGGCCAGGTCATGGTGACGATCCGTCAGAATCGTGCGGGGCTGGTGCTCACCGTCGCGGACACCGGACCCGGGATCGCGCCCGCCGACGCCCCCCGGATCTTTCAGCGCTTCAGCTCCGGGGATCAACGCGCCGGGCGCGCGCACTACGGGTTGGGCCTGGCACTGACCCACGACGTGATCGACCGACACGGTGGGCGACTGCGTCTGCTGGCCGCGACACCCGGGGCCGGGGCGACCTTCGAGATCACCCTGCCGGTCGCCCATCGTTGATTCCGCAAAAAGCCTGCGGTCCAAGAAACGTCCAAGAAGTTTTCGCGACCGTCGTTCCCATCGAGTTCCGCCAACCGATGGAGAGACACCGTGTCATCGCTCGTGCAGACCCGCCCGCAACAGACCCGCACCGGCGCCGCCGTCCGCGCGCTGCCCGCCCGGATGGCGGCCGCCGCGCTGTCGCTCGGCGTCGCCTGGATCCACGTCAAAGATCAGGGCGGTTTTCCCGGCGACAAATCACCGCACTACGTCGGCCTCGGCTATTACGCCCTGGAGGCCACCGGGGTCCTGGTCGCCGCCCTGCTGCTGTTCGGCCGCGGCCGCGCCCTGCTCGGCGCCTGGCTGCTCGCGGCCGGCGTAGCCGTCGGTCCACTGGTCGGCTTCGTGCTGTCCCGCGGCCCCGGCCTGCCGAACTACACGGACGACAAGGGCGTCTGGACCGAACCGCTGGCCTTGTGGAGCCTCGCCGTCGAGATCAGCCTGCTGCTGACCCTCGCCTTCGCCCTGCGGCCCACGCGCCGCCGTCACCGGGGCTGAGGCGGATTGTCCACCACGCTCGACCGGCTCGGCTGGGCCGGCGTCGCCGCCGTCCTAGCCCTGTGGCTGCACGGGGACAATCTGCACCAGTTGGGCGGCGGCGCGTCCGCCGCACTGATCGCAGGCGGCCGCGCCACCGGCCTGATCGCCGCCCAACTCCTGCTGATGCAAGTGCTGCTGATGGCCCGGCTGCCCTGGTTGGAGCGTGGCCTCGGCCAGGACGTGTTGGCCCGCAAGCACCGGGTGGTCGGCTTCTGGTCGGTCAACCTGTTGGTGGTGCACGTGGTGCTGACCACGCTGGGCTACGCGGCCGCGGATAGGGCGGCACCCCTGCGCGAGGCCTGGACGGTGGTCCGCACCTACCCCGGCATGTTGCTCGCCACCGCCGCCACGGTGGCCCTGCTGGCCGTCGCGGTGACCTCGGTGCGCCTCGCCCGCGCCCGGCTGCGCTACGAGTCGTGGCATCTGCTGCACCTGTATGCCTACGTCGGGGTCGCACTGTCCATTCCGCACGAGATCTGGGCGGGCGGCGATTTCACCTCCTCGCGCCCGGCCACCGTTTACTGGGTCGGACTTTGGGCCGCCGCCGCCGGGGCCGTTGTGGTGTTCCGCATCGGCGTGCCGGTGGGGCGGACCCTGCGGCATCGGGTCCGGGTCACCGAGGTGATCCGGGAGTCCCCCGACGTGGTGACCGTGCGGATGACCGGCCGGGCACTGGATCGGCTGCCGGTGCACGCCGGGCAGTACTTCGTCTGGCGATTCCTGGACGGGCCTGGTTGGACCCGGGGCAATCCGTACTCGTTGTCCGCACCGCCGGGGCGCCACGAGCTTCAGATCACCGCCCGCACCCGCGGCGACGGCAGCGCCCGACTGGCCCGGCTGCGCCCGGGGACCCGGGTGATGATCGAGGGACCTTTCGGTCGCCTGACCGCCGATCGGGTGCGCACCGGACGGGTGGCCATGTTCGCCTGCGGTATCGGCATCACGCCGCTGCACGCCGTGCTGCGCGACCTGCGCCTGCCGCCCGGCGCCGCCACGTTGATCTATCGGGCCCGCACGGCCGACGACGTCGTGTTCGGACCGTCCTGGGCCGATCTGATGGCCAATCAGGGTCTGGACGTGCGCTGCCTGCTCGGGCCGCGCCTGCCCGCGCCGGGGTCCTGGTTACCCGCTGGGGCGGCCGGTCACGACCCGGTGGCCGCGCTGCGCACGTTGGTGCCGGACCTGACCGCTCGCGACGTGTTCGTCTGCGGGCCGCACGATTGGATGGATGCACTGGTGACGGATCTCCGTTCGGCCGGGCTGCCGGACGCCCAGCTGCACCTGGAACGGTTCGCCTGGTGAGCACCGGTCGCAATATCGCGGTGGCCGGGGCGTCCGCGTTGATCGTCGGTGCCCTGCTGGTGGTACCGACCAGCACGAACCGCGCCGTCGGCGCCGACCGCACGCTGGTACCGGCGGTGATCATCCCGCAGGCCACACCGTCAGCGGTGCCACCCTCACCTACACCT